>JAQSDS010000400.1:0-1232 GCA_029946045.1 Rhodoferax sp. | reverse complement strand
CTATGCCCTGGTGCTTGACATTACCCAAGGGGTCAAGGTCGGCGATCGGCTGATCAACCCGCGCTGACACCCTGAAACGCCAGCCGCCATGGACCGCGATGAGCTCAGAGCCTGGCTTCGGCTGAGCTTGAGCCCCGGCATCGGCAACATCACGGCGCGCAAGCTGTTGGCTTGCTTTGGTTTGCCTCAAGCTATTTTTGAGCAAACCGCTACGGCATTAAGACAAGTAGCAACGCCATTGCAAACCCAGGCCTTGCGCGCTGAACCGCCCGCATTGGCCGAACTGCTTGAAACCACGTGGGCCTGGCTCAACCTGAGCGAGGTCAATGGCTGCCGGCGTCAGGTTCTGACACTGGGCGACCCTGGCTACCCGCAAGCGCTGCTCGACATCGACGACCCACCTTTGCTGCTCTACCTCTACGGCGTTGCCAGCTTCAGGGAGAACACGCCAACTGTGACCATCGCGCAGCCCTGGTCCATCACGGCGCAACGCTGTCTGGCCATCGTCGGTAGCCGTAATCCGACACCGCAAGGGACGGGCAATGCCCGGCTGTTTGCCAAAACCCTGGTCCAGGCCGGTTTGACGGTGGTGAGCGGGCTGGCTTTGGGCATCGATGGTGCCGCCCACGAAGGCGCTCTGGAGGGTCTGACTGCGGGCGCCACCGATCTGCCAGCAACCGTGGCAGTCATCGGCACCGGTCTGGACCGCGTCTACCCCAAAGCACACCATGGTTTGGCGCACCGCATTGCGCAACAGGGTTTGCTGCTAAGTGAATACCCGCTGGGAACACCGCCCTTGAATGCCAACTTCCCCAAACGCAACCGCCTGATTGCCGGGCTAACGCGCGGTACGCTGGTGGTGGAGGCCGCGCTCCAATCCGGCTCGCTCATCACGGCCCGACTAGCCTCCGAGCAGGGCAAGGATGTGTTTGCCATCCCTGGCTCCATCCATGCGGCGCAATCGCGGGGTTGTCACGCGCTGATCAAGCAGGGTGCCAAACTGGTCGAGTCGCCACAGGACATCATGGAAGAACTGCAGGGATTCAGCGCAGTATCTGCGTCAACAGAACTTGCGGTCAGGCGTGAAGGTGCTCCAGATGACGCAAGCGCAGTTGGCGACACCGGCGGGCTACTCACTGCCCTCGGTTTTGATCCAGTCGGACTGGATGCACTGCAGGGACGAACGCTTTTGGGAACTGCCGACCTGCAGGCTCAATTGATGGCACTGGAAC
>JAQSDS010000399.1 GCA_029946045.1 Rhodoferax sp. | reverse complement strand
TCATCCTTGCGGACGATCAGGACATCTACTACCTGATGCACCAGCGAATCAAGGAAAGTAGCGCACAGCAGACCTGCGAACTGAGGATGTTGCAAGTGGGCGGCAAACCATTCTGGGTGCAGCTACTGGCTCTATTGGTCCAGACAAACGGCGCAATACCGGTGTTGCGAATTGTTCTGACAGATATCACCGAACGCAAACACAATGAAAAGGTATTTGAAATGTATCGCCACCACCTCGAAGACGTGGTGGACATGCGCACGAACGAATTAACGCAGGCCAAAGAGGCTGCCGAGGCCGCAAGCCTTGCAAAAAGTGTGTTCCTGGTCAATATGAGCCGTGAAATGCGCATTCCGCTGAATGCCATTCAGACGCGTGTCCTGCGCCTGCGCGAAGACCCCGAAATGTTCGAAAAACAGCGCCAAGATATGGTTCATGTCGTCCGCAGCAGTGCTCAACTGTTGACCTTCGTTGACGAGCTTTTTGATCTGGCCAGAATCGATGCGGGTCGTATGGAGACACACACATCGACCTTCGACTTGCGTGAAATGATGCAAGAGGTCACAGCCCGGATGCTGCTCGCGGCCCAGGAAAAGGGCCTGGACCTGACACTGGACCCCTCATCAAGCTTTCCGCCTTACGTCCAATGCGATAAATCAAAACTGCGCCAGACGCTCATGAAGCTGATCGACAGCGCCATGCAGTTAAACGCGCATGGCAGCATCACCGTGCGTGCGAGCACCAGCCATGATCCGGCTGTGTCGCCACTATTCAGCATAGAGGTCGAGCACAGTGGTGTTGACCCCCTTATGACTAATCACGAGAATGTTTTTGAGCCCTTCAGTCCGACGGCGCCCGCTGGCACTGGGCTGGGATTGCTCGTGTCACAGCGGTTTGTGCAGCTGTTGGGGGGGCGTATCAGCGCTCAAAGTGCCCCCGGTAAGGGCGTCTTGTTCCGTGTCGAGTTGCCTCTTGAGTCCCCGCAGGAGCCTGCAAGGTACGTCGACAAGAGAGAAAACGGCAAGGTGGTCGCGTTGGCACCCGGCCAGCCTGAACAACGCATCCTGATTATTGAACCCCAGATTGAAAACTCGAAATTGTTGGCTGAAATTCTTGACTTGGCCGGATTGCAAGTGCGCATCGCGAGCAACGGTCACCAAGGCGTGACGATGTTTTTGGAGTGGCAGCCGCACTTGATCCTGATGAACATCGAGATGCCGGAAATGGATGGCGTTGAGACATCGCAAAAAATCAGATCGCTCGCAAACGGCCATGCGGTCAAGATCGTCGCCGTTACCGACTGTGCCTATCAGAACGACTATGGCACCCACATTTCCGCCAACATAGACAGCGCCGTCGGCAAGCCCTATGAATTCGGTGAAATTTATGACGCGTTGAAGACACACCTGGGAGTCAGATTCCTCTAAGATAGCGCAGAATCAAGCTAGCTCGAATGACGTCAGCTTCGCCCAAAAGTCTGGCTGGTGGTCTCCAGATTTTTACGTCTTATTCGCTCATCTTATGAACAACCCTTTGATCCAGGCCATCAGTCAATGGGGCGAAGCCCCTGTCTTCAACGGCGACGAAGAAAAGTCCCGCCGGGCCGGCTTGCTTAATCAAACGATCCTGATCAATCTCTTCTTCACTGGGCTTGTCATTTTTGGTGCCCTGATCGGGCGCCACGTCCCCACCGGTGTCCTGCTCATCGCCACACTGTGGTTTGTTCTGCTGTTACTGAGTCGGCGTTTGCTGCGCAGCGGCAAGTCAGGCATGGTCGAAGGCATCGTGGTCCTTGTCTTTTTTGTCCTGCTGACACTGACCAACATCAATTTGGGATCCGTCCGCACGCCGATGGCTGCTGTCTATGTTTTCTGGGTCACCCTGATCGGCACGCTGTATCGACGGCCAGGCATTTTGGTCGCCATGTGTGTCAGTTCGCTGACGATTTTGGTCTTGATCCTGGCAGAAAATTCGGGCCTCTTACCCAGAGTGAACGATAGTGTTGGCGTCACACAGTGGTTGCTTTACACGGCCTTATTTGGCATGACTGGCAGCCTGGCCTATTACACCAACCAGACCACCCAGCGGGCCCTGGCACGTTCCAAAAATGAAATTGAGCAGCGCAAACGCGCTGAAGCAGAACTGCGTAAGCTGACGCGCGCGGTTGAACAAAGTCCGGCATCCATTGTGATCACCGACCTGACCGGAACCATCGAATACGTCAATCCACGCTTTACGAAAGTTACAGGTTATCAATTTGATGAAGTGGTGGGGCGCAATCCGCGGATGCTGAAGACCGACCAAACGAAGCCGGGTTCGCACAATCGCATGTGGGAAACCCTGAGCGCCGGAGGTGAATGGCAGGGGGAATTTGTGAACCGCAAGAAAGATGGTTCCTTGTATTACGAGTGGGCCAATATTTCACCGATCACGGACATCCATGGTGTGGCCACGCACTACCTGGCGGTAAAAGAGGACATCACCGAGCGTAAATGGACCGAAGAAGCCCTGCGCGCCAGTGAAAAACGACACCGAGTTCTGGCTGATAACGCCAGGGATGTGGTTTGGACCATGGCACCCGGCGGGATGCTCACCTACGTCAGTCCGTCCATCATGGATGTGCGGGGCTTCACCCCGTTTGAGGCCATGCAACAAACGATCGAAGAGATTTATACCCCGGCCTCCCAAGTGATTGCCCAAGGGTATTTATCTACGCTGCAATCTGATCTGGAAGCTGGGCGGACGCCGCCAAGTTTCAGGGGCGAACTTGAGTACCGCTGCAATGACGGTTCCACGCTATGGACTGAAGTGATGGCTCATCCGCTGGTGAATGAACATGACATTGTGGAGATACTTGGCGTGACGCGTGACATTTCGGAGCACAAGCGCCTTTTGCAGGAAATTGCGCAAGCCAAAGATGCCACCGAGGCTGCTAATCAGGCCCTGCAAAGTGCCAACATGGAACTTGCCAGGCTGGCCACAACCGACACGCTCACCGGTGTCTGGAACCGGCGTCACTTTGAAGAAATCGCCAATACGGAGCGAACGCGGGCGCTGCGATACAAACACGCACTGTCGCTGTTAATTCTTGACATAGACCACTTCAAGCGGATCAACGACAGCTTTGGTCATCCAACAGGGGATCAGGTGCTGATCGGGTTAACAAAGTTGGTCGGCGGCGCGCTGCGCCAATCCGACGTATTGGCGCGTTGGGGTGGCGAGGAATTTGTCGTGATTATTCCCCACTGCGCGGCGTCAGAGGCCGTGCTGTTAGCCGAAAAACTGTGCACCTTGACCGCTGCCCATGTTTTCCCCGATGTCGGTACGGTGACGGCCAGTTTCGGCGCGGCAGAGTTGAAACCTGATGAGCCGCTTGAAGTGTGGTTCAAACGGGTCGATCTTGCGCTGTATGCGGCAAAGACCTCCGGACGCAACAAGGTCTGCCTGGCTCCTTGAGCCTGGTCGTGCCTTCCGTGACCCATTTTTTTTCTTAGGCATATTTTATTTAAATTAAGATTTATTTGATGTTTTAGACGTTTATTTGATGTTTATTGTTGATTTTTATTATTTTTGTACTAAAGTCATGGTACCGACATAAGGAGAATCAAATGAACATCAGCGGTGTAAGCTCCTCCACATACACGTACTCATACATGGCTGTCCAGGCCAACGCAGCAAGGCGCCTGGCAGACCGGGATCAGATCGCGTTCAATAATTTGTTAGGTCTGACAGCGGCTGCCAAGCGAATGGTTGATCGCAGACAGACCGTGTCCAATGAGTCGGCCGACTACGCGAACGCAGCCAGACGCCAGACAGAACGTGATCAGATGGTGTTCAACAATTTATCAACTCAGACAGCGGCGGCCAAGGGAATGGCTGAACGCAGACAAGCCCTGCTAGACGATGCGGTCGATCAAGCCAATGCGGCCAGCCGAGCAGCGGAACGCCAACAATTGGTCGCAAACATGTTTGCGTTTCGTGACGAGGCAAAACTTATCGAGAAGAATCGCAAGAATGCGTCCGTCCTGGGCACGCATATTGACACCATTGCCTAAAGCGACATCGTCACCACTTGGTGCGGGCCAGATCACAGAGACAGCGTGATTTGCAATGAATGACGTGGGGCGCGGGGCGGACGAACCCGCACAAAATTGACGGCGCGCCTGACCCAGCACCAGCGCGTCCTGCTCACAAGATAGTCACCTGCGCGACCCGGCGCGGGCACACCCAACCACCACCACATGCCCCTGAATTGGGCTTGCGCACCCTCGCGTTCATCGAGGTCAAACGCCGGCCGCCAGGGGATGGTTGCAAAAAAAGAAGGCAATAAGTTGCCCTTCTCATCCTTTTAGCTTGCTTCTCATCGACTCACAATCCAGCCACACTTAAAAGGCGACTTACAGCCTCGCGTGCCTGCTCGGGAAGTGATTAAAGCCGGGTTTACCACGCTGCAATTGGCATTTTGCGCTCAACTTGATGGGCCTCACATTTCAGTAGTGAGTCGTGCACTGCAGACATCTGCCGCATCGAAAAATATACGAAGGAACTCCTTATGAACTCGTCGAATTCTCTCGGACTCCGATCCATACGCGTGCGCTTGCTGCTGTTGTTCGCAGGCATTGCGATCGGCATCGTTTACTACCTGGCGAGCGATATTTACGGACGTCTGCATGACATACGTGTCGGGCGCCGTGTTGCCGACGCGACAGAGGTGGCCGTGGCAACCAGTGCGCTGGTGCATGAACTTCAAAAGGAGCGCGGTCTGTCTGCCGGCTTTATCGGCTCCAAGGGAGAAAAATTCAGTGCCGAGTTGGCACAGCAGCGCAAGGATACCGATGCTCGGCTTGCCGACCTGAACCAAAGGCGCAAAGCACTTGACGCCAATGGCTTGCCACCGGCGGTCAGTATGGGTCTGGCAAGTGCCGACGAACTTATTGAAAAAACCGACGGCCAGCGCAAAAAAATCAGTGACCTGAGCCTTCCCGGACCCACATCCTTTGCATTTTTCACTGCCACCATCGACCAATACCTGGCAAGTGTGAGCGCCATTGCGCCGGCACTCGACAATGCCGCGATCACACGCAATTTTTCAGCCTACATGATGTTCCTGAGTGCCAAGGAGCAGGCCGGACGCGAGCGCGCCACACTCAACGCCGCATTTTCGGCTAACAATGCGCTTGACACTGCCCTGCTGCGTCGCCTGATCGGCATCATCACCAGCCAAGATCAGTACCTGCTGTCCTTTCGCACTTTCGCCACGGCTGAACAGCAAACGGCGCTGAACAAACTGCTCGATGATGCGCCAAGCAAGAGCACCGCCGTGATGCGCCAGACCGCGCTGGACAAGTCAGCCGAGGGCAACTTTGGTGTGGCCCCGGCCAGCTGGTTTGCCACCATCACGGCCAAGATCGACGCCATGAAGGGGCTTGAAAACGGTTTAGCCAACGGCATTGCCGGCCAGGCCGAAGCACTGCGATCAAACGCACGCCAGGGCCTCACCATCTCGCTGCTGTCGACGCTGATAGTGGCTGGCTTGGCAGTGCTCTTTGTCTGGCTGCTGAATGCCACCTTGCGTGCCGTGCGCGATGCCACCGCAGCTGCGCACCGCATCGCGCTGGGCGACCTGTCCGTCAAGCCAGTCGTGGCGCGAAGCGACGAGATTGGTCAGCTCCAGTGTGCCGTCGCCGACATTCACCTTAACCTGCAGGCCATGATCGATGACACGCATGCCTTACATGAGGCAGCCATGACCGGTAACCTCGCCACCCGCGCCGATGCCGACCGCCATCCTGGGGAATTCAAGACCATCGTTGCCGGTGTCAACGGCGCGCTGGATGCTGTGATTGGTCCTCTGAACGTGGCGGCTAACTACGTCGACCGCATCGCCAAGGGCGACATTCCACCGGTTATCACAGACAACTACAACGGCGACTTCAACGTCATCAAGGGCAACCTGAACAACATGGTCAAGATGATGACCGAACTGCTGGCGCAGACCGACATCGTCATCCGGGGCGCCGCTAATGGCGAACTCGACAAGCGTGCCGATACGGCCCTGTTCGTGGGCGGCTGGAACAAGCTGGTGACTGGTTTCAATGAAGCCATCAGCAACATCGTCAACCCAATGAATGTGACCGCCGACTATGTCGACAAGGTGGCCAGGGGTATCATTCCACCGACCATCACGACCGAATACAGAGGCCAGTACAACGTTATCAAGGGCAATTTGAACAACATGGTCAAGATGATGAACGACCTGCTGGCGCAGACCGACATCATCATCCAGGGCGCCGCGGATGGCGAACTCGACAAGCGTGCCGATGCAAGTCTGTTTGTCGGCGGCTGGAACAAGCTGGTCACCGGCGTCAACGAAGTGGTCACCAACATCGTCAACCCGCTCAATGTGACCGCAAGTTATGTCGACCGGATCGCCATGGGCGACATCCCGCCGGTGATCACGGCGGACTACAAAGGGCAGTACAACGTTATCAAGGGCAACCTCAACGCCTGTATTCTGGCCACCGATGCGCTGGCCAAGGCGGCGCAGTCCATTTCGATGGGCGATCTCAGCGTGGTGATCAGGGTTCGCTCCGAAGGCGACGTCTTGGCCAAGAGCCTGATCAACGTTAACCGAGCCATTGCCTCCCTGGTCAAGGACGCCAACGCCTTGTCACAAGCCACCGTAGCGGGTCGGCTCGACGCGCGCCTGGACGGCTCCAGGCATCAAGGCGACTACCGCAAGCTTGCCGAAGGGCTCAATGACGTGATGGTGGCGGTCAACACGCCGGTGCTGGAATTGCAGGGGGTGCTCAGCGCCATGGAGGGCGGCGACCTGACGGTCTCGATGAAACGCAAGTACGAGGGTGCCTGGGACGGGCTCAAGTCCGCCTCGAACAACATGGTCAGCAAGCTGGCGCAGGTGGTAGCGGATGTGAACGGTGGCGCGCGTGCCCTGGCCAGCGCATCCGAAGAGATCAGCGCCACAGCGCAGAACTTGTCTCAGGCAGCCAGCCAGCAGGCCGCTGGTGTCGAGGAAACCAGCGCATCCATTGAACAGATGACGGCCTCGATTGCACAGAACACTGAAAATGCCAAGGTGACCGACGGCATGGCCAGCAAGGCTGCAAGCGATGCCGCCGAGGGGGGTGAGTCGGTTGATGCCACGGTCACAGCAATGAAGCAGATTGCCAAAAAAATCAGCATCATTGACGACATTGCCGCCCAGACTAACCTGCTCGCTTTGAACGCGGCCATCGAGGCGGCCCGAGCTGGCGAGCATGGCAAGGGCTTTGCAGTGGTAGCAGCGGAGGTGCGCAAGCTGGCCGAGCGCAGCCAGTTGGCAGCACAGGAGATCAGCGAGGTCGCTGGAAGCAGCGTCGCGCTGGCGGAAAAGGCGGGCAAACTGCTGGCCGAGATCATTCCGAACATCCGAAAGACTTCTGACCTGGTGCAAGAGATCACCGCAGCCTCGATTGAGCAGAACGCCGGGGTCAGCCAGATCAATGACGCGATTGGTCAACTCAGTCACGCAACGCAACAAAACGCAGCCAGTTCGGAAGAACTGGCTGCAACCTCGGAAGAGATGAGCGGCCAGGCCGAACAACTGCAGCAGACCATGTCGTTTTTCCGGCTCGCTGGCGCGGTGTAACGTGAGTCGCAAGGCAAAGGCTGTTTGGGGGCATTCGCGGCGAGGGCACCGCTCCCATAAGGTGCCACGCCTACAAGACCATCAAAACTCCTCAAGCCTGGCGCGTCAGTACTTTATGGATGGCTTCGGCCAGTTCTGCGGCTTCAAATTTAGCCACATAGGCATCCGCACCCACCCTTTTCACGTGCTCCTCATTGGTTGTGCCCGTCAGTGACGAGTGAATAATCACCGGAATGCGTCTGAAACGCGGGTCCTGTTTGATGTTGCGCGCCAGCGTAAAACCATCCATCTCAGGCATTTCCAGGTCGGTCAGGATCAAGGCAATTTTTTCGACAATCGGTTTGCCCTCAGCTTCTGCGCGCGCGGCGATACTTTGCAAACGATCCCAGGCTTCCTGACCATTTTTGGTCATGATGTAAGCCAGATTCATGCTGTTCAGGCCCTCTTCGATCATCATGCGCGCGACAGCAGAATCGTCGGCGGCAAGAATGACCGAACCGGGAGGCAACACAACCCGGGACGCAGGTTCCACTGCGTCAACTTGCAGAGTCGCATGGGGAAATACATCACGCAAGATTTGTTCGACGTCTAGCACCTGCGCCAATCGCGTGTCCGATGCATCGCCATCCAGCTTGGCAATGCTGGTCACGAGGCTGCCGCCGGTTCCCTCAGCGGACAACAGTTGCTTCCATTCCAGGCGCACGATCTCACTCACATCTTCCACCGCAAAGCCTTGCGTGGTGCGGGAGAACTCGGTCACCAACAGCAGACCAGGCTGTTTATCGAGGCTGCAGCCCATGATTCGGGGTAGGTTCAGCACCGGGATCATTTGCCCCCGGATATTGGCGACACCCATCACGTTCGGGGAGGCGTTGGCCATGACAGTGATTTCGGGCATGACCAGTATTTCGCGCACCTTGAACACGTTGATGCCAAACAATTCATGCCTACCGGTTCCGGGTGCTTCGCCCAAACAAAACAGCAGCATCTCGAACATGCTGTTTCCAGCCAGATTGGTCCGCTCGTCGATATCGCGCATCGTCTCGTTCATGTTTGCTCGATCAAATTGTGAGGATGGCCTGATCCTGCATTAGCCACAATGGCTTGCCAGAACTGATTTTCATGGGCAAAAGTCCGGGTTGATTGGCGAAGCTGGACGCCAAATTACCTTCTCTTGGGATAAAGCGCGCGTGACACTCGCACTCGTACTCGTACATTGACAGGAAGGCTCACCAAAAACGGGTGTATTTTCACCCGCTTGGGTTTTGTTGAATTATGAAAATGGACCCAAAGTTGCCTTCTTTTCTGGCGGTACCGGATTGAGCAGACGTTTGATAATTTTCCAGCCTCTCACTCATGCCGATGCTAGATCGCAGATACAACAGGGTTTGTGATGTTTATTAGTCGATTACAGAGGAACTCACTCAAAACCCGAGTCACTCTTTTTACACTGGTCATTTTTTTAACCTGCATTTGGTCGCTGGCCTTCTACGCCAGCCACATGCTGCAGAAGGACATGCAGCACCTGTTGGGAGAGCAGCAACATGCAACTGTCTCACTGGTTGCCAAGGCCGTCGATCACGGATTTGCCGAACGTCTGGTCGCCTTGAAACAGCTGGCAGCAGCCGCAGGACCGGTGCTGCTGAGCCATCCGTCGGGCTTGCAGCAAGCTCTGGCAGGATTTCCCGTTTTTCTGGGGCTCTTTAATGGCGGGGCGTTCATCACCGGCCTCGATGGCAAGGCCATTGCCTCGATGCCCGTGGCGGCACAGCGGCTGGGCATGAACTATCTGGACCGGGACTACCTTGCGGCCGCCCTCAAGAACGGGGCGACCACCATTGGCAAACCGGTCATGGGAAAAGCACTGAAGACACCCGTGATCGGCATGGCAGCACCCATTCGCGATGCTCAGGGCGTGGTGATTGGCGCGATTGCCGGGATCATCAACTTGGAAACAGAAAATTTCCTTGACGCCATGATGGACAACAATTACGGCCGCACCGGCGGTCATTTGCTCATTGCGCCGCAATACCGGCTGATCGTGACGGCCAGTACCAAAGACCGTGCCATGGAGGTGTTGCCAGCCCCGGGTACCAGCCCGGCGATTGATCGCTTCGTAGCCGGCTATGAGGGATCGGCCATTATGCTGAATCCTTTCGGAATCGAGGTACTGGCTTCAACCAAATATGTTCCGAGCGCAGGTTGGTATGTTGCCGCCATGCTGCCGACCGCCGAAGCCTTTGCGCCGGTACGCAGCATGCAGGAGCGCATGCTGCGGACTGCCCTTTGGTTGACGTTACTGGCCGCTGGCCTGACCTGGTGGATGCTCAGACGCGAGCTGGTACCGCTGCAAATCATCGCCGGGAAACTCACCACCTTCTCCAAAGAAAATGAACCTTTGCAGCCACTTGCCATCTCCGGACCCGACGAGATCGGCGAGCTGGTCAAGGGTTTCAATCGCTTGCAGTCGACATTGCAGCAACGCGAGGCTGTGCTGACAGCGCGTGAAGAGCGCTACCGTGTGCTGTTTGACAGGGCCATTGACGGCATCATGGTGATTGCCCAAAGCGGCCAGCTGATTGCGGTGAACCAGTCTTTTGCCAGCATGCACGGCTATAGCACCGACGATATGCTGCACATGCATCTCAAAAATTTCCAGACCCAGGACGCTAGCCAGATTTGGGAAGAAAGAAAGCAACGTCTTATGAAGGGTGAGTCCATGACCTACGAGGTCGAACACATCCACAAAAAAGGGCATTCTTTTCCCATGGAGGTGTCCGCCAGCCTAACGGACGTTGACGGCCAAACGGTCATCCAGTCTTTTCATCGTGATATCACCGAGCGCAAACAAAACGAGGCAAGATTTCAGCTTCTTGCCAAGCGTTCCAATGTATTGCTGGCCTTGGCGGGGGCCGCCGACAACCAGGATGAGCAGGCCTTTCTGAAACACGGACTGGCGCAAGTCGAAACATTGACCGAGAGCAAAATTGCTTTCGCCCACTTTGTCCTCGATGACCAGAAAAGCATTGAGATGCTGACCTGGTCAGACGCCTCGATGCTGCATTTTGCCCAGCCGGTCGCGGCCACGCCGAACAGCGTCGGGCAAGCTGGCATCTGGGCCGATGCGCTGCGCCGCCGCACGCCCGTGCTGGTCAATGACTGCGCCAGCGAAGCCGGCGCACATGGCCTGCCTGACGGCCATGCGCAATTGATCCGTTTTCTCAGCGTGCCAGTGATCCAGGGTGGGCAAATCCACATGGTGGTCGGCGTGGCTAACAAGCAGCAAGCCTACACCGAACTCGATGTTGAAACCACACGCCTGATCGCCGATACGATCTGGCGAATCGTGAACCAGCGCAGGGCCGATCGCGCCATACACCGGAGTCAGATCTCACTGCGGGAAGCGCAATTCATTGCGGGACTGGGCAGCTACCATCTCGATATTCGAACCGGGAACTGGCAAAGTTCACCCGCACTTGACAGCCTGTTCGGTATCGACAAAGACTACGAACGATCCGTCATGGGATGGGAAGACCTGATACACCGCAACGATCGGTCGATGATGAGCGACTACTTCAACACCGAAGTTATTGGCAAGGGCCAGCGCTTTGAGAAAGAATACCGCATCCTTCGCTTCGACGACGGTGCCGAAAAATGGGTTCGCGGCCTGGGCAAGCTTGACTTTGACGCAGCGGGCCAGCCGGTTCAAATGCACGGAACCATTCAGGACATCACTGATGTCAAACTGGCGGAGGCCGCGCTGCGTCAAAGCGAAGAGCGTTACCGTACCGTGTTTCAAACCAGCCCTGACGGCGTCAGCATCAACCGCCTGGCCGATGGCCACTACCTGGACGTCAACGATGGTTTTGCCCGATTGCTTGGATGGCCGCAGCACGAAGTCATCGGCAAGACCACGCGTGACATCAACATCTGGCGCCACAACGCGGACCATAAGACGCTGATGCATACCTTGCAGCAGGACGGCTTTTGCAAAGAGGTTGAAACTGATCTTGTGAAGAAAAATGGCCAATTCCTGACCGCGCTGGTATCAGCACAACTGATGACACTTGACGGCGTACCCTGCGTTTTGTATGTCACACGCGATGTCACCGAACGCAAGTTGGCCGAGGCCAAACTCCAACTCGCAGCGGGCGTCTTCACTTATGCCCGCGAGGGCATCATCATCACGGCGGAGAACGGCGACATCGTTGACGTCAACGAAGCGTTCACGCGTATCACCGGCTTTGACCGCGCCGAAGTTCTAGGCAAAAACCCGCGCCTGCTGAAATCGGGCCTTCATGACAGGCTGTTTTACGAAACCATGTGGCGCAAGCTGCTAGAAGATGGCCACTGGAACGGAGAAATCTGGAACCGGCGCAAGAATAGTGATTCCTTTGCCGTTATGCAAACCATCAGTGCCGTGCGCGATGACCGCGGTGCAACCATTCACTATATTTCTCTGTTTTCTGACGTGACCGAGTTCAAGAAGCACCAGTATCAACTTGAGCACATCGCGCATTTTGATACCCTGACCAACCTCCCGAACCGGGTCTTGCTGGCTGACCGACTCGGACAGTCGATGGCGCAGTGCCTGCGTCGCGAGCAAAAAATCGCTGTTGCCTACCTTGACCTGGACGGCTTCAAGCAGGTCAATGACTGCTTTGGACATGATGTTGGCGACCATTTATTGGTTGCTCTCGCCGCTGCCATGACGCAAACCATGCGTGAAGGCGACACCCTGGCACGCCTGGGAGGGGATGAATTTGTGGCCGTGTTGCTCGATCTGGCCGACATTGAAACCAGCCAGCCCATGATCAACCGACTGCTTGCGGCCGCGTCTCGACCGGTGCAGGTTAACGGCCTGGTCTTGCAGGTATCCGCCAGCATCGGTATTACCTTCTACCCACAAGCCCAGGAGATGGATGCCGATCAGTTGTTGCGTCAAGCCGACCAGGCCATGTACCAGGCCAAGTTGGCTGGCAAAGGCCGCTACAACGTGTTCGATGCCGTGGAAGACCGCAGTCTGCGGGTCCACTATGAAAGCCTGGAGCGCATTCGCCAGGCGCTCACTGAAGAAGAGTTTGTGCTGCATTACCAACCCAAGGTGAACATGCGCACAGGTGAGGTCATTGGCGTCGAAGCGCTGATCCGGTGGCAGCATCCGGAACGCGGATTATTGGCACCCGACATGTTCCTGCCAGTCATTGAAAACCACCCAATATCGGTCAACGTTGGCGAATGGGTGCTCAACACCGCTCTGGCGCAGATCGCCATCTGGAAAACGGCCGGATTGGACATGCGTGTGAGCGTCAACATTGGCGCGCGGCAGTTGCAGCAGCCTGACTTTGTCGCTCGGCTTCAATTCTTGCTGGTGTCGCACCCTGAAGTGAACCCCGCCTATCTGGAACTTGAAATCCTTGAGACGAGTGCGCTCGAAGACGTTGCGCAGGTATCAAAGGTGATAGCCGATTGCAAGCAACTCGCAGTGAGCTGTTCGCTTGACGACTTTGGCACCGGCTATTCGTCTCTGACCTACCTGAAGCGCCTGAGTGTCACCCAGCTCAAGATCGACAAAAGCTTTGTGCGCGACATGCTCAGCGACCCTGACGACTTGGCCATCCTGATCGGGGTCATCGGCCTGGCTTCAGCTTTCAAGCGGGAAGTGATTGCCGAGGGCGTAGAGACCGTGGCACACGGCACCCTGCTGCGAAAAATGGGCTGCGATCTGGCGCAGGGCTACGCCATTGCCCGGCCCATGCCCGCCCACGAGCTGCAACAATGGGTGGCAAAATGGGTGCCAGAAGATACCTGGCTCGACCTTTAAGAAACATGAACTCCCCAGCACCATCCAGCACGGAAATCCGGACATCAAACAATCTGGGCAAACACCAGGAGCAAGCCCAAACCGCGAAAAATTTACCGCGCGTCCTGCTCGTCGAAGACAACGAAGTCCATCAGCGGCTCATGCTTTTCATGCTGGAAAAGTTGGGGGTTCAAGTTGTTCTGGCTCAAAATGGTCAGCAAGGATTCGAGGCGGTTCTGGGTGGAGAACCGGCAGGACTGATTCTGATGGACCTGCACATGCCGCGCTTCGACGGTTATGGCGCTACAGAAAAAATACGTGAGGTGGAAAGGAAACAAGGTCAAACACGGCGCACCATCATTGCCGTCACGGCCTACACGCATCCGGAAGAGCTTCAACGCTGCCTGGCTGTGGGTATGGACGCCGTGTTGCTCAAACCCGTCTCGCTTGAAAAACTCAAGGCGGTGCTCGCCCCCTGGCTGTCAAAAGGAAGCGGCGACGACACCGGCCGCCCTGGCCCCCCTTAGCACAAGGGCGTCTTACCTCACCATGACGCCCGAGAGCTGTTGCATGATCTCGCGGCCAACGGCATTCAGGGGCACAGACTTTTCCACACCGCCGCGCTTGACGGCTTCCTTGGGCATGCCGTACACCACACAACTGGCCTCGTCCTGGGCCACCGTGTGCGCGCCGGCCTTGCGCATTTCGAGCAGGCCCGCTGCGCCATCGTCACCCATACCGGTCATGATGACGCCCAGCGCGTTGGCGCCAGCGCACTTGGCCACCGACCGAAACAATACATCGACCGAAGGCCGATGCCGGTTCACCAACGGCCCGTCGAGTACCTCCACGTAATACTGCGCACCAGTGCGGCGCAGCAGCATGTGTTTGCCACCCGGCGCAATCAGTGCGCGGCTGTTGACCACACGGTCGTTGTTTTGGGCCTCCTTGACCTCAATCTGGCACAGGCCGTTGAGCCGCTCGGCAAAGGCCGCCGTGAATTTTTCAGGCATGTGCTGCACGATCACAATGCCCGGCGTTACGCGCGGCAAACCTGTCAGGACCAGTTCCAGCGCTTGGGTGCCGCCGGTGGAGGTGCCCAGGGCGACCACCCGTTCGGTGGTGTGGATCATGGCAGAGTGCATGTCAGCGGCCGGCATGATGACATCGGCCGTGTTCTTGTGCGCTGCCGCATGCAATAGCCTGACATTGGCTCGCGCGGCGGCCTTGACAGCCAGGATCATGTCGTCCGAGCCATCCTGCAAAAACTGCTTGAGACCGATCTTGGGCTTGGTGATGATCGCCACCGCGCCCGAGGCCAGCGCCTCCATTGACGTCTTGGCCCCCGCTTCTGCCAGCGTCGAGCAAATCACCACGGGCGTGGGGTGCTCAGCCATGATTTTCTTAAGGAAGGTAATGCCGTCCATGCGCGGCATCTCGACATCAAGCACGATCACGTCGGGCCATTGCACTTTCATGCGCGCCATGGCCAAAAACGGGTCGGCCACGGCGGCCACTACCTCGATCTCGGGGTCCTCGGACAACAGCCCGGTCACCACCTGCCGCACCACGGCAGAGTCGTCTACCACCATTACCTTTATTCGTGTCATGTTGGCCATCCTTATTTGGGTGTCGTGCTCTGGGCAGCTTGTTCTGTGTCGACTTCAAGCACAGACGGCTTGACCTGGCGCGACCAGACGTCACCATTGCTGACATTGAAAATGATTTGTCGGTGGCCCACACCGTACAGGCTCTCCGACAACACCTCGATACCGTGGCTTTGCAACAGAGTGCGGGCCGCCTCGCCATTGCGCCGTCCGACCTTGATACCGGCAGCACTGGTGCTGCCTGGAAACATGTTGCCACCGCCAAAAATCTTGGCATGGCATTGCCTGTGGGAAACCCCGGCTTTCTTCAAGTCATTGATCATGAGTTGCAAGGCCTCGTCCCCATAACGACCATCGAGCATGTTCGTCGGGACAACCGAACCCCGCATGGGCAACAAAAAATGCGACATGCCGCCGACACGCGCTATCGGATGCCACAAGGTGATCGACACACAAGAGCCCAAAATAGTCCGAATCTGAAACCCTGCATCAGCCACAAACAGCTCTCCAGGCTGCAGAAAAATATCCATCAAATCCTTGAGCCGTGCCAAATTAGGCTCCCTTACGGTAAATGGCGGGAGCCACCATTTGCACGGCGTTGGTGATGTCGTTAAGACTCTCGGAATGCCCCACACAAAAATAACCACCGGGTTTGATGGTTGAAATCACCCGGGCAACCACCTGGCGTTTGGTGTCGTTATTAAAGTAAATCATGACATTGCGTAAAAAGACAATGTCGAATTTGCCCTGTTCCGGCAGCGTATCGTTCAGATTCATCGTACGAAAACTCACTTTGCTTCGCAGGCTGCGGTCAATCAGCAAATGCCCGTCAAACTGGCCCGTGCCCTTGCGGCAAAAACGGCGCAAATAGTCGGGTGGAATATGCCGCCCGCGCTCCAGGGTATAAAGCGCCCGCTGCGCGCCCTCGATCACTCGGGTGCTGATGTCGGTGCCCACAATCTCCCAGGGTGTGGTCTGCATGCAGTCGGCCAGCACCATAGCCATGCTGTAGGCCTCTTCGCCGCTGGAACTGGCAGCGCTCCAAAGCCGGAACGGCTGGGGTCGGCTGCGCGCCGTCAGCGCCTGCTCACGTAAAAAATCGAAGTGCTTCATTTCCCTGAAGAAATAGGTCTCGTTGGTGGTCAGCAAATCTACCGCCATCTGCACTTCTTCAGGGTGTCGGCCCGAAACCAGCAATTGGAAATAGGCACCAAAGTCGTCCAGACCATGGTGCGCCAGGCGCTTGGTCAAGCGCCCGGTGACCAAGGCTTTTTTGGCGTCGGCCATCGTGATGCCTGCAGCTTCAAAAATAAAGCGCTGAAACTGGGAAAATTCTGCGTCTGATATGGGTTTCATGCGGTCTGTCCCGAAGTGCTGGTTTTTTTGATTTTTGCCTCTGATCCAAAGCTTTAAAAACGAGATGACTTTTTACAAATACCCGGCCTGACCACGCATTTCCTAGGAGGTGGCGGCAGTCGGGCCTGCACTTTGACAGGCAGGCCCGCGGTGCGCGTGTCGTCAAGCTTCTTCGACCATGGCGGCCACCTGCCCAAGTTGCCCGATTTCTTCCATCGACAGGACGCGGGCCACGTTGAGCAGGATCACAAATTTGCCCGCCACCTTGGCAATGCCTTCAATGAAGTCTGGCCTGATCTTGGCGCCAAAACTAGGCGCGGGTTCGATCTCGCTGGTCGGGATTTCCAGCACCGCCTGCACCGAGTCCACCACCACACCCATGTTCTGGTGCTCGCCCTCAATCGCCGTAGGCACCTCCACAATCACGATGCACGTGCTTTTGACCACGGGCGTGCTGGGTTTGCCAAAGCGGTTGGACAAGTCCATCACCGGCACCACAGCACCACGCAGGTTGATGACGCCGCGAATACACGCGGGCATCATCGGCACCTCGGTCAGGTTGGCATACCAGATGATCTCCTTTATACAGAGGATGCTGAGCGAAAACATCTCGCCCCCCAGCATGAAGGTCAGGTACTGTTTTTCTTCCACAGCCGCTTGCGCTGTCACATGATTTGGCGGCCCCTTGCTGTCAGCTTTTACCAATGCGTTCATGGCTTTCTCCTAATCAGTTGGGGACAGAGCTAAAGATCTGTCCCGCAATGCTTCAAAATTTGGTGAATTGGGATTCATCCAGGGCTTCGCCAGATGCCGCTGCATGGGACTGCAAGATAGCCGGCTTGCCAGCGCCAGCCTTGGGTACTTTGCTGCTGGCACTGCTTTTGCGCACCTGGAAGTGCGCCGCACCACCCTGCCCGCTGTGGCTGTCGAGCTTGAAGAAGGACATGGTTTGCTGCAACTGCTCAGCCTGACCGCTCATTTCTTCGGCGGTCGCGGCCAGTTCTTCGGAGCTGGACGCGTTTTGTTGTGTGGCCTGGTTCAACTGGCCCACTGCCGAGTTGATCTGACCGACGCCGCTGGACTGCTCGGTCGACGCCGCCGTGATCTCTTGCACCAGGTCCGATGTCTTGCGGATGTTGGGCACAATTTCGGCCAGCAGCTTGCCGGCTTTTTCAGCCAGACCCACGCTGTTGCCAGCCACTTCGCCAATTTCCTGCGCTGCCACCTGGCTGCGCTCGGCCAGTTTGCGCACCTCGGCGGCCACCACAGCAAAGCCCTTGCCGTGTTCGCCGGC
>JAQSDS010000398.1 GCA_029946045.1 Rhodoferax sp. | reverse complement strand
TACAAGCGGCAATTGCTCAACGTGCTGCACGTTGTCAGCCGCTACCAGGCTATTTTGGCCAATCCGAACGCAGCATGGGTGCCGCGCACCGTCATTTTTGCCGGCAAGGCAGCATCAAGCTATGTCGCGGCCAAGTCGATCATCCGTCTGATTCACGATATCGGCCTGACCATCAACAACGACCCCCGGGTTGGCGACAAGCTTAAACTTGTGTTCATCCCCAACTATGGGGTCTCGGTGGCTGAAATCATCATGCCCGGCGCGGACTTGTCGGAACAAATTTCCACCGCGGGCACCGAGGCTTCGGGCACCGGCAACATGAAACTGGCGCTCAATGGTGCCCTCACCATCGGCACAGACGATGGCGCCAACATTGAAATCCGGCAACAAGTGGGCGACGAGAATATTTTCATTTTTGGTTTAAAAACACCCGAGGTGCGTCAGCTCCGGGTCGAGGGCTATCACCCGCTGCAGCACTATGAAAACAATCCTGCGCTCAAAGCCGTTCTTGATGCCATTGGCGAGGGCTGCTTTTCACCAGATGAACCCGAACGTTACCGCGCCCTGGTCAACTCGCTGGTATGGGGTGGCGACCACTACATGCTGCTGGCAGACTATGCCTCCTATGTTGCCACCCAGGCGCAGGTGGATGCACTCTACAGCCAACCCGCCTTGTGGAGCCAGCGCGCCATCCGCAATGTGGCTAGCATGGGCGTCTTCTCATCTGACCGTACCATTGGCGAGTACGCTCATAAGATCTGGCACGTCAAGCCCGACGCCCGCTGAAAAGACCGCCCGGCCCGTTGCCCCACCGAAGAACTGCTTGCCATGCTGCACCACCACACCATTCAAATGATCTGTCACGCCACGCACGGCGATCCATTTTCCGTGTTGGGGCCGCATCCGGCCGGCGCTGGGCAAACCTCCATACGCAGTTTCCTGCCCCATGCCACCCGGGTATCGGTGCTCAATGACCAAAATGACAGCCTGGGCCAACTCAAGGAACGTAGCGGTGGTTTCTTTGAAGGCAAGGTCGAGGCGGCACCGACCGACGTTTACAGGCTGCAAGTACAGTGGGCCAACGGCCAAAGCAGCCTGCTGGAGGACCCTTACCGCTTTCCGCTGGTACTGGGTGACATGGACGTCTGGCTACTGGGCGAAGGCACCCATCTGCGCCCTTTTGAGGTGCTGGGTGCACATCCGGGCACGATGCTGGGGGTGACCGGGACGCGCTTTGCCGTTTGGGCGCCGAACGCCTCGCGCGTCAGCGTGGTGGGCGACTTCAACTTTTGGGATGGCCGCCGCCACCCCATGCGCCTGCGCCGGGAATGCGGCGTTTGGGAATTGTTTCTGCCCGGGGTACTGGCCGGGTCACTTTACAAATTCGAGATCCGAACGCGTGACGGCGAGGTCTTACCAGCGCGATCCGACCCCTATGCCCTGCAGGCCGAGCTGCGTCCTGCCACGGCCAGCGTGGTCGGGCTGCTGCCGGCCAAGCTCGCACCTTCGACGCAGCGGCAGGCTGCCAATGCACTGGACGCCCCGGTCAGCATTTACGAGGTGCATCTGGGCTCATGGCGGCGCGTGGCCGAAGACAGCAACCGCTGGCTCAACTGGGACGAGCTGGCCGACACCCTGATTCCCTATGCGCTGGACATGGGCTTCACCCATCTGGAACTGATGCCGGTCAGCGAGCACCCGTTTGATGGCTCCTGGGGCTACCAACCCATTGGCCTGTATGCACCCACCTCCCGTTTTGGCGATGCCAGTGGTTTTGGCCGCCTGGTGCAGCGCTGCCACACCGCAGGCATTGGCCTGATTCTGGACTGGGTCCCGGCCCATTTCCCCTCTGATGCCCATGGCTTGGCCAACTTTGACGGCACCCATCTCTACGAATACGCCGACCCGCGTGAAGGTTTCCACCAGGACTGGAACACGCTGATCTACAACCTGGGGCGCACCGAGGTCAGCAACTTTTTGGTCGGCAACGCCCTTTACTGGCTGGAGCGTTTTGGCGTGGATGGCCTGCGCGTCGATGCCGTGGCCTCCATGCTTTACCGTGACTACAGCCGCAAAGCCGGCGAGTGGGTTCCTAATGAATTCGGCGGCCGCGAGAACCTGGAGGCCATTGCCTTTCTTAAACGCGTCAACGAAGTCGTCGGCGTGGAATGCCCGCCGACGATCACCCTGGCTGAAGAGTCCACAGCCTACCCGGCGGTATCCCGGCCCACTTACGCGGGTGGCCTCGGCTTTCATTACAAATGGAACATGGGCTGGATGCATGACACCCTGGCCTACATGGCGCGTGACCCCATTTACCGCCAGCACCATCAGGGTGAGATGACGTTCAGCCTGGTCTACGCCTTCAATGAAAATTTTGTACTGCCGATCTCGCACGACGAAGTGGTGCATGGCAAAGGCTCGTTGTTGACCAAAATGCCGGGTGACCGCTGGCAGCAATTGGCCAATGTGCGCGCTTTTCTGGGCTACATGTTTGGCCATCCCGGGAAAAAACTGCTGTTCATGGGTTGCGAGTTTGCCCAGGAACGCGAATGGAATCACGACCAGAGCCTGGACTGGCATCTTTTGGATCATCCTGCACACGCGGGCGTCCAGCGCTTGGTACGCGACCTCAACACACTCTACCGCGCCACGCCGGCACTGTACCAACAAGACTTTGTCCCGGCGGGCTTTGAATGGATCGATCACAGCGACGCCGCACACTCGGTGCTGAGTTTTGCGCGCCACGGAGTCAATGCCGGCAGGTTCACGGTGGTGGTGTGCAACTTCACGCCGCAAGTCTGGCCAGGCTACCGTTTAGGCGTCCCCCAACCGGGACACTACCGCGAGGTACTCAACACCGACTCCGCTCATTACGGTGGCAGCAATGTGGGCACGCCTCTGGGCACAGCAGACACTGACGCTGTGCCCTGCCATGGCAAACCTTATTCCATCGTGCTCACGCTACCCCCACTAGCCACCGTATTTTTCGAATGGACAGTCTGATCACCCAGCAGTTGCAAGCCGGCCACCCCTGGCCCATGGGTGCCCATTTTGATGGTCACGGGGTAAATTTCGCTGTGTTTTCGACACACGCCCAAGCCATGGATCTGTGCTTGTTCGACGCTGAGGGCCAACACGAATTGGCACGCCTACCCCTGCCTTGTCACACCGTCGATGTCTGGCATGGCTACCTGCCGGGTGCACAACCCGGCATGGTCTACGGCCTGCGCGCCCACGGCCCCTGGTGGCCCGACAAAGGGCACCGCTTTGATGCCAGCAAACTGCTGCTCGACCCTTATGCACGGGAAATCGTAGGCCACTTCGATTGGCGCCAGGAGCACTTCACGCCTGATCGCCATTACCCCGGGCACAAGCTCGGCCACGACAACGCTGCGCTGGCGCTCAAAGGCCGTATCACCCACGACCAATTTGACTGGGGTGATGACAGCCCCCCAGGCATCACCCTGGCCGATACCGTACTGTACGAATGCCATGTCAAGGGTTTCTCAAAACTCAATCCACGGGTACCGCCCGAAGTGCGTGGCAGCTACGCCGGACTGGCCCACCCCGCCTCGATCAGCCATCTCACGGGTCTGGGCGTGACTGCCGTCAGCTTGTTGCCGGTGCAATACAGCCTCAGCGAAGAGCGCCTGCGCAAACGAGGACTCACCAATTACTGGGGCTACAACACCCTCGGCTTTTTTTGTGTCAACCCTCAGCTCGCCAGCGGACGCGACGGCAAAACTGTGCGCGATGAGTTTCGCACCATGGTGCGCACGCTGCACCAGGCCGGGCTCGAAGTCATTCTGGATGTGGTCTACAACCATACCGCCGAAGCCGATGAGTCCGGTCCGACCCTCAGCTTCAGGGGGCTCGACAACGCCAGCTATTACCGCCTGCCTGCCGACAACCCCAGCCACTATGAAAACTACAGCGGTTGTGGCAACACCCTGAATCTGCGCCATCCCAAAGTACTGCAAATGGTGATGGACAGTTTGCGTTACTGGGTTGAAGACATGCATGTCGATGGATTCCGCTTTGATTTGGCGCCCGTGCTGGGCCGCACCGACACCGGCTTCAGTGCCCAGGCCGCTTTTTTTGTCGCCATGGCGCAAGACCCGGTCCTGTCGCGCGTCAAGATGATTGCCGAGCCCTGGGACACCGGGCCCGGCGGCTACCAGGTGGGCGGATTTCCGCGCGGCTGGCTGGAATGGAATGACAAATTCCGGGACTGTGCGCGGCGTTTTTGGGTTCAGGGTGCCGCCGCTGGCGAGGAGATGCCAGCGGGCTGCACGCGCGGCGACTTTGCCATGCGCCTGTGTGGCTCATCAGACCTCTACCAGGAGCGCCGCCGTGCGCCGGCCAAGTCGGTCAACTATGTGGTGTCCCACGATGGTTTTACCCTGTGCGACCTCGTCAGTTACAACCAGCGTCACAACCTGGCCAACGGGGAAGACAACCGCGACGGCCACAACGACAACCTGAGCTTCAACTGCGGTGTCGAGGGACCCAGCGATGACCCCATGGTCAAGATGCTGCGCGAGCGCTTGCAGCGCGTGCTATTGGCCAACACGCTGCTGGCCCAGGGCACCCCCATGCTCTGCGCGGGCGACGAGTTGGGCCACACGCAAGACGGCAACAACAACCCCTATTGCCAGGACAACGCCACCACCTGGATTGATTGGTCCGAACCAGACACCGACCTGCTGGCTTTTACCCAACATCTGTTAGCGCTTCGGCACCAGCTTCAGCCTTTTGCCAACACGTGGTACAGCGGCATCGCCGATGGCAATGGGCTCTATGACGTGTCCTGGTGGAACGCCGACGGTACGGTGTTGCAGCATGAGGGCTGGCACCATGCCACGGACCGCAGCCTGGCTTGCCTGATTGGCAAACCGGGGCGCAGCGCCACGCCCTTGCTGCTGCTGTTCAATGCCGGCGCCATGCGCGAGGCTTTCGTGTTACCGCCGGGACATTGGCAAGCGCTGCTGGACTCCAGTCACCCCAGAGGCCAAAGCGACGCCCGGGGTGCGGGCGGGCTGCGCATCCCGGTGGCGGCGCACAGCCTGATGTTGTTGCAAGATACACCGCCCGGCTAAAACCGCATCCGGTCAAATCCGACCCGGCCACTCGAAGCGGTGATGTTCGCAAAGCGCTGTGCCAGGTCGGGCGCAACCCAGTCCCAGCTGAATCGCCACGACCAGCAACCCATGGTGCCCGGCGTGTTCATGCGGTGCTGGCTGCCCAGTCCCAGCACGTCCTGAAACTGGCACAAGGACAAACGCGCCACTGAAAACGAGGCCGCGCGCACCATGGCCCAATGCGCCTCATCGCCATCGATACCCAGGTAATGGCTGGCAAAGGCGCGCTCGTGCCCACTGCAACTGGCCCACCAGCCGGGCACGGTGTCGTTGTCATGGGTGCCTGTGTAGACCACCGTATTGGGCTCGAAGTTGTGCGGTAAAAAGGCGCTGCCGGCATCCCCTGAAAAAGCAAACTGCAACACGCGCATGCCCGGAAATCCGGTGCGCTCGCGCAAGGCATGAACCTCGGGTGTGATGATGCCCAAATCTTCGGCGATGATGGGCAGGTCGCCCAAAGCCTGCGCCAGCGCATCAAACAAGGCCATCCCCGGCCCTTGCCGCCAGCAGCCTTTGACGGCGGTGGGCTCTTCGGCTGGAATCTCCCAATAGTCGACAAAGCCACGGAAATGGTCAATGCGCACCAGGTCGGCCAGGTGCAGTTGGCGACGCATCCGCTCAATCCACCAGCGGTAGCCGTCCTGCGCCATGGCATCCCAGTTGTAGAGTGGGTTGCCCCAGCGCTGGCCCGTGGCCGAGAAAAAGTCGGGTGGCACACCCGCCACCACGCTGGGCTGACCCAAAGCGTCCAGCAGGTACAGGTCGGGCCGGGCCCAACAATCGGCGCCATGGTGAGCCACAAAAATCGGCAAGTCGCCCACCAAGCGCACCCCCTTGCTGTGGGCATAGTTTTTCACAGCTTGCCATTGCAACTCGAACTGCCACTGTACAAAACACCAAAAGGCGATGTCCTGCGCATGGCTGGCACGCGCTTTGGCCAGCGCCACCGCATCGCGCTGGGCCAGTGCCGGTGGCCACTCAGGCCACAGTGCCGGGCTGTGGGCCTGGTCAAGCGCCATGAACAAGCTGTAATCAAGCAGCCAGGCTTGCTGACCCAGTTCCCAGGCAGCCAGTTCGTCTTGGTCGGACTTTGTCGCGTGCTGTTCGAAGCCGGCAAAAGCCTCACGTAGCCTTTGCAGCCGCCAGGGGCTCACGGCGGCATAGTCGACATGCGCCTCGTCCCAATCGGCTGCCAGGCTTGGCGCGGCCAACCACCCCCGCTGCACCAAAGGCTCCAGCGCAACCAGCAAGGGATTGCCCGCAAAAGCGGAACTACCCATGTAGGGCGAGTCTCCCGGCCCCACCGGCCCGAGCGGCAAGGTTTGCCACAGCGTCTGCCCCGCAGCATGCAACCAGTCAATGAAGAAATAGGCATTAGGCCCCAGGTCCCCCACGCCGTGCGGCCCGGGCAAAGAGGTCGGGTGCAACACCACACCAGCGGCGCGTTGCGCCATCCATGAATCAGCCATGCGTCAGAAACTCCAAAGAAACTGCAAAAGAATTCTGCGCAGACGCCATCTGTTCAGGCCACCAGGCTCTGGTACAGCGCAGCGTATTGCGCCGCCGCCTTGTCCCACCCCAGATGCTGCGCCATGGCACGCTGGCGCACGCTGCGCCATTCGCTTTTGCGGGCATAGAGCGCCAAGGCACGGCGCATGGCAAGATCAAGCGCCTCAGGGGTAAAGTCATGAAAAACAAAGCCATTGGCGGTTCCGTCGGCCAGGTTTTCCAGCGCGCAATCCACCACGGTGTCAGCCAGCCCTCCGACCCGGTGCACCAGCGGCAAGCTGCCGTATTTCAGACCATACATCTGGGTCAGGCCGCAGGGCTCAAAGCGCGACGGCACCAAAGTCACATCGGTGGCGGCAAAAATACGGTGGGCGTAGGCCTCATCGTAGCCAATGCGCACCGACACCGCGTGCGGGTGGGCGGCTGCGCGCGCCCCAAAGGCAGCCTCCAGGGCGGCATCCCCGGTGCCAAGCACGACCAACTGCCCGCCGCGGGCCAGCAGGTCGTCGATCACGCCCAACACCAGGTGCAGACCTTTTTGTTCGGTCAGCCGGCTCACCACACCAAACAATGGCGCATCGGGTGCAAGCGCCAGGCCCAACGCTTGCTGCAACACGGCCTTGCAGCGCGCCTTACCTGCCGGTTTTCCGGCCTCGAAGGCGTGGGGAATCAAGGCATCTGTGACAGGGTTCCAGACGGTTTCATCCACCGCATTGAGGATGCCACTCAAGTCGTGAGCACGGGCGCGCAGCAGACCGTCAAGTCCGCAACCCTGCTCCGGGGTCTGGATCTCGCGGGCGTAGGTCGGGCTCACAGTGGTGATGTGGTCGGCGTAATACAGCCCGGCTTTCATGAACGACAACTGGCCATGAAACTCCAGGCCGTTGACTGAAAACGCATGGGTGGGCAAACCCAGATCAAAGAAGTGGATAGGCGCGAACACCCCCTGGTAGGCCAGGTTATGCACGGTGAAAACGCTGGCCACCCGACGGCCCTGTGTTGGCCCGAACGCCAGGTAGGCGGATGTCAGGGCGGCATGCCAGTCATGGCTGTGCACCACGGCCGGGTGCCAATGGGTGTCGAGGTGGCAGGCCAGCTGGGCCGCCACCCAGCCCAGTAGGGCAAAACGCAGATGGTTGTCGGCGTGCGGCTGACGCTGCTCGTTTTCGTAAGGTGTGCCAGCGCGCACATAAAGATGCGGTGCGTCAATCACATAGGCATGGATGCCCAGCGTGCCCAGTACGCCCTGGCGCAGCACCACCCGCTCGCCCCAGGGGGTTGTCAGCTTGGCCAGCACGCTGGCCGACTGCAAATCGGCCATGATGGGCGCAAAACCCGGCAGCAACACGCGTACATCACAGCCCACAGCGTTCAGGGCCGACGGCAAGGCACCGGCAATGTCCGCCAGCCCCCCGGTTTTGAGCAGCGGAAAAATCTCGGCGCTGACTTGCAAAACTTTCATCGCAGTTTTCTTTTCACTTGAGTTTGGCCAGCATCTCGCGGGTGATCAGGACCACGCCGCCTTCGCTGCGCTCAAAGCGCTGCGCGTCCAGTTCAGGGTCTTCGCCCACCACCAAGCCTTCAGGCAGCTCACAGGCGCGGTCAATCACCACCTTGCGCAGGCGACAGTGGCGGTGGATGGTGACATCGGGCAGCACCACGGCTTCGTCAATCAGGCAGTCTGAATGCACGCGCACTTCAGAGAACAGCACCGAATGCGCGACATGCGAGCCCGACACAATACAACCGCCCGACACCACCGTGTTGGCATAAATGCCGTGGTTGCCGTCTTTATCAGGCACAAATTTGGCTGGCGGCAACTGGCGCTGGTAAGTCCAGATCGGCCATTCGGTGTCGTAAATGTCCAGTTCGGGAACGGTCGACGCCAAGTCAAGATTGGCCGACCAAAAAGCGTCGAGGGTACCGACGTCGCGCCAGTAGGGTTCAACGTCCTTGACCCGCGACACACAGGACAAGCCAAACGGATGCGCCAACGCCCGGCCATCGGCCACGGCGCGCGGAATCACGTTTTTGCCAAAGTCGTGTTCAGACTCTGGATTGGCCAGGTCGTCGTTGAGCAACTGGTAGAGGTAATCTGCATTAAAAATATAAATTCCCATGCTGGCCAAAGACACGGCGTCGTTGCCAGGCATGGGTGGCGGGTCGGCAGGTTTCTCAATGAAAGCGGTAATTTGACGCGCTTCATCAATGGCCATCACCCCAAACGCACTGGCCTCGGCACGCGCCACCTCGATACAACCCACCGTGCAGCCCGCGCCATTGGCAACATGGTCTTTGAGCATGATCGAGTAATCCATTTTGTACACATGGTCACCCGCCAGAATAACGATGTACTGCGGCCTGCTGGAGCGAATGATGTCCATGTTCTGAAAAATGGCATCTGCGGTACCCCGGTACCAGTGCTCCTCGCCGGCTCGCTGCTGGGCCGGCAGCAAGTCGACCATTTCATTGAGCTCGGCGCGCAAAAAGCTCCAGCCGCGCTGCAAGTGGCGCATCAGCGAATGCGATTTGTACTGCGTCACCACCGCCATGCGACGGATGCCCGAATTCAGACAATTGGACAAGGCAAAGTCAATGATGCGGAACTTGCCGCCAAAGTAAACCGCCGGCTTGGCGCGCGTGTCGGTCAATTGCTTGAGCCGCGAGCCGCGCCCACCGGCCAGGATCAATGCCACCGTGTGCCGCACCAACTGGTGGGTTTCCGGGGATCGTTTTTCAAAATGCACCATGAAGAATTCCTCGTTGCTTGTTATTGTTGAAACTGATGAGGGCGAAATCAGCCTGCTCCCAATCTGCCGCGCTCAGGTCGCCACCGTCGGGCCGGCCATGCCGGTGCGGCCCCTGATCCCGGCCACCTGCTCGGCCACCGCCGCCAGTTCAGCCAGCGCCTGTTGCACGGGCTGGTCCTGCTGCGCGACATCGGCCTCGAAACGCTCTAGGTAGAGCCGCAGCGTGGCACCTTCGGTGCCGGTACCCGACAGTCTGAAAATCACCCGCGCGCCATCATCAAAAATCAGCCGGATACCTTGCTGGCCCGAGACCGAACCATCCACCGGGTCGGTGTAAGCAAAATCATCCGCCAGCGTCACGCGACGGCTACCGAAATGGCGTCCGGGCAGGGCCGGCAGGGCGGCGCGCACATCGTGCATCAGCGCATTGGCCGCGTCCACCGCGACGCCCTCGTAGTCGTGCCGTGTGTAGTAGTTGCGGCCATAGACCCGCCAGTGCTCGCGCACCAAGGACTCGACCGAGCGACCGGTTGCGCCCTGCAAGCTGAGCCAGAACAAAATCGCCCACAACCCGTCCTTTTCGCGCACATGGCTCGACCCGGTGCCATAACTCTCTTCACCACACAGGCTGACGCGCCCGGCATCGAGCAGGTTGCCAAAAAATTTCCAGCCCGTGGGGGTCTCAAAGCAGGGTAATCCCATGGCTTTGGCCACCCGGTCCACCGCCGCCGAGGTCGGCATGGAGCGCGCCACGCCCAGCAAACCCTGTTGGTAGCCCGGAATCAGCCTGGCATGCGCTGTCATCAGGGCCAGGCTGTCGGAAGGTGTGACAACAAAGTTACGACCCAGCACCATGTTGCGATCGGCATCACCGTCCATGGCCGCGCCAAAATCGGGGGCGTCGGTCTGCTGCATGTGGGCAATCAGGTCTTCGGCGTTGACCGGGTTCGGGTCGGGGTGCAGGCCGCCAAAATCTTCCAACGGCTCGGCATGGACCACGGTACCCGCAGGTGCACCCAGCTCACCCTCCAGAATTGCCTTGGCATAGGGGCCACCGACGGCATTCATGGCGTCCACGCGTACCCTGAAGCCGCGTTGGAACATGGCGCGCAGCAGGTCAAAGTCAAACAATTCGCGCATGACTGCTGCGTAATCGGCCACCGGGTCAATCACGTCGACCTGCATGTTGTCGATCTGCTGCAGACCCAAGCGGTCGATGTCGATGTCAGGGGCATCACTGGTGCACAGTTCCCGCACCACCTGGGTGCGCGCATAAACCGCTTCGGTCAGGGTTTCATTGGCCGGGCCGCCATTGCCCGCGTTGTACTTGATGCCAAAGTCGCCCTCGGGCCCACCCGGGTTATGGCTGGCCGACAGCACGATGCCACCGAAAGCCTGGCGGCGGCGAATCACGGCACTGACTGCTGGCGTCGACAAAATACCGCCACGCCCAAGCAATACACGCGCCACACCGTTGGCTGCCGCCAGCTTCAGAATGGTCTGCACGGCTGTGCGATTGTAAAAACGGCCATCGCCCCCGAGCACCAATGTCTGGCCTTGCAGGGCCTGGCCGTCGGAACCAGAGGCATTCAACACATCCAACAAGGCCTGGACAAAGTTCTCCAGATAACGCGCCTGGGTAAACACAGCCACTTTTTTACGCAAACCAGAGGTACCGGGACGCTGACCGGCAAAGGGCTGGGTTGGAATTGTCTGGATGGCCATGATGGGTAACACCTGATGCAACTGTGACCGCTTGAATTTAGCACCAATTTGGAGCTAAACCGACCGCGCCCTCCCTTTAAAATAGCAGCCTTCCCCTTGGTTATTGAAACGCTCGCCCTTGCCACGCCCTGCAAAGCCGAGACCGGACACGCAGGCAAGGCCAAATGGGCCTGCACCACCCCCAGACTTGAGAACGCCTTGTGACCTACGCCTTTGAAACCCGCCGCCGCCGCACTTTTGCCATCATCTCGCACCCCGATGCGGGTAAAACCACGCTGACCGAAAAACTGTTGCTGTTCTCGGGTGCGATCCAGATTGCCGGCTCGGTGAAGGCGCGCAAAGCCACCCGCCACGCCACCAGCGACTGGATGGAGATCGAAAAGCAGCGCGGCATTTCGGTCGCCAGCTCGGTCATGCAGATGGTCTACCGCGACCATGTCATCAACCTGCTCGACACCCCCGGCCACAAAGACTTCTCTGAAGACACCTACCGCGTGCTCACGGCGGTGGACTCAGCCTTGATGGTGATTGACGCGGCCAACGGCGTCGAGTCCCAAACCCGGCGCCTGATTGAGGTCTGCCGTCAGCGCGACACCCCCATCATCACCTTCATCAACAAGATGGACCGCGAGGTGCGCGATCCGCTCGACATTCTGGACGAGGTCGAGCGCGAACTCGGTATGCCCTGCGTGCCCATGACCTGGCCGGTCGGCCAGGGCAAGACCTTTGGCGGCATCATCAACCTGCGCGCGCAAGCCATGACGGTGTTCGAGTCAGGCTCCGAGCGGCTGCCACACGACTTCGAGGCCATGTCCTTGTCCGACCCAGCGGCGCTCCAGGCCCGTTTTGGCCATGAATGGGCCACCGCCCTGGAAAGCATGGAACTGGCCACCGGCGCCAGTCCCAAATTTGACCGCGAAGCTTTCCTGGCCGGCAAGCAAACCCCGGTGTTTTTTGGCTCGGGTGTGAACAACTTTGGCGTCATGGAAGTGCTCGATGCACTGGTCGACCTGGCCCCCTCGCCCGGTCCGCGCACCAGCTCATTTGTGGTCAACAAGCAGCCCGTCATCAAACAAGTGCAGCCCGAAGACGACGCTTTTTCAGGCGTGGTGTTCAAGGTGCAGGCCAACATGGACGCCAACCACCGCGACCGCATCGCCTTTGTGCGTATTGCCTCGGGCAAGTACACGCCGGGTATGAAACTCAAGGTCATGCGCACCGCCAAGGAGCTGCGCCCGACCAGCGTGGTGACCTTCATGAGCCAGCGCCGCGAAGCGGTACAAGAAGCCTATGCCGGCGACATCGTCGGCTTTACCACCCACGGCGGCGTGCAGCTGGGCGACACCATCACCGACGGCTCGGTCAACCTGCTGTTCACGGGCCTGCCGTTTTTTGCGCCCGAGATGTTCATGACCGTGGTGCTGAAAAACCCGTTGCGCACCAAACAATTGCAACAAGGCCTGGCGCAATTGGGCGAAGAAGGTGCCATCCAGGTGTTCAAGCCCGAAATGGGCGGCAACATGTTGCTCGGCGCCATCGGCCAGCTGCAGTTTGAGGTGGTGCAGCACCGCCTGAAAGGTGAATACGATGCCGATGTGCGACTCGAGAGCAGCCAGTACACCGGCGCGCGCTGGATCACCGCCGACTCGCCCGCTGAGTTGAAAGAATTTGTCTACGCCTACCCGCAGCGCATGGCCCGCGATGCGGCCGACACGCTGGCCTACCTGTGCACCAGCCCCTACGACGTGCGCCTGGCCCAGGAGCGTTTCCCCAAGATTCACTTCCACCCGCTGCGCGAGCATGCCGGGCTGGCGCTGCAATCAGCGGGTTAACTTTTTCGCCCTATCTGAACCAGCTTGTAAGCGAGCGCAAGCCATGAGCAGCACAGCCGCAGCATCGCAGCCAAGGAGCCCAAAAGCACAGCAAGGCCTGCTGAGCGTCTTTGGCTCCACGCTGTTCCAGCTCTCTGGCATTTTCATGCTGTCACCGCTGCTGTTGCTGCTGCTCAAGAAAGCCGATGTCTCCACCACGGTGGCAGGGCTGTTTGCGGCCACCACCTGGCTGGGCATTTTCATCATCACGCCCTTTGCTTCGGTCGTCACCCACCAACTTGGGCGGCGCCCCACCATGTGGCTGGCTTCCGCCTTGCCGATGACTGCGGCCATCGGCTTTCTGCTCACCGATGTGTTGTGGATCTGGTTTGCACTGGAGCTGATGGCGGGGGTCGCGGGTGGCCTGCGCTGGGTACTGGCTGAAGCGTTCATTGCCGAATTCGCACCGCCGGGTCAGATCGGGCGCTTCATTGGCGCCTACGCCACCATGGTCGGTCTCACCTTTGTGATCGGCCCGGCGCTGCTGGCCTGGATTGGGCCCGACAACAGTCACACGCTCTGGCTGGTCATCGCCCTGCTGACGATCGGCCTGGCCTGGACCGCACTGATTCCCCGGCTGCCACCCGACCACGACAGGCACACGGCAGACATCGGCCTGAGCGGACTATGGCGCGCCGTGCGCGCCCATCCGGTGATCATGTTGGCTGGATTTTTGGGTGGTTTTTTTGAACTCGGACTGGCCTCCATTCTGCCGCTTTACGGGCTCACGCTGGGCCTGGGCGCCAGCGCGGCGGCACTGCTGGTGTCGGTCAGCGGCATGGGCGGCACGCTGGCGGCGCTTCCTGCGGGCATGCTGGCCGACCGTTTTCAGACACCCGCGCAGGGACGACGCACCATGATGACCGTCTGTGCTGCACTGATTTTTTTGGCCGCCTGCGCCAGTCCCTGGGTCAGTCAACAGCCGTGGCTGATCTGGCCCATGGTCGCCATCTGGGGTGCTGCCGGGGGCGCCCTGTACACCCTGGCCATGATCGACATTGGTTCGCGCGAAAAAGGCATGACACTGGTCAACGCCACGGCCGTGCTGGTGCTCACCTACACCCAGGGTGGGCTGATCGCTTCCAGCGCCTCCGGGGCGATGCTTGACATGTCATTTGGTATTGGGTTTCCGGCCCTGTTGGTGTTCGTGGCAGGCATCGGACTGACCGCCTTGCTCAAAAACCGGCCCAAGCGCCCGGCCTGACGTTACAGTGCGTTGATCCAGCGCCTGGAAATGTCTGTTTTTGTCGCTGAATTTGGCCGAAAATTGCCTTAACCACCGCTCCAACCCTGGATTGTTCGTCATGCCTTCCTCTGCCAAACACGCCCCCCTGTTGCTCAGCCACTTGTCGCGGCAGCGCGTATTTGCCCAGCTCAGCGCCAAAAGTCGCGACGCCTTGGCGGGCCAATTCACGCTGGAACGCACTGCGGCAGGCGTCACGCTGTTGGCACAAGGCCAGCTGCCGAGACGGCTCGGCCTGATCTTGAGCGGTTTGGTACGACTGAGCGATCCAGACCTCAATTTGTCCGTGCAACTCGAAGCCGGCGACCTGTTTGGCTTTGGTGCCACACCGACACCCCAATTAGCGACCTGGCAAGCGGTCGCTGCTGCCGATTGCGACGTGGCCTGGCTGTCGGCAGAGGTGCTGACACAGCTGTGCAGCAAACACCCCCAACTGGCCTATTTCCTCCCCTCCCTGGTACCAGCGGGCCAGCCGCAAGCAGCGTCAGCCCAACAGGTGAGCGAATCCAGCAGTGCACTGAACCTGCTGGGCACCCCCATTCGCGCCCTGATCAAACGCGCACCCATCACCCTGGCCCCGGACACCTCGATCCAGGACACCGCCGTGCTAATGCGCGACCTGCGGATTTCCTCGGTGTTGCTGGTTGAACAAGGCCTGCTGTTTGGCCTGGTCACCGACCGCGACCTGCGTAACCGTGTGGTGGCGCTCAAGCTTGACATCAGCCGCCCGGTGGCCGACATTGCCACGATGGCACCGCTGACCGTCAGCGCCAACAGCCCGGCCTTTGAGGCCCTGCTGCTGATGGCGCGGCACAACATCCACCATATCCCGGTGATGGACGGCGGCACCATTCTGGGCATGATCACCGCCACCGACCTGACCGAGCAGCACAGCACGTCGGCGGTGTACCTGGCTGGCGACATCTACAAGCAAACATCGCTCGATGGCCTGAGAAACATCAGCACGAGGGTGCGCCAACTGCAACAACACCTGGCCGCTGCAGACGCCAGTGCTTACAGCACCGGCCACATCATCACCGCCATCACCGATGCCATCACCACCCGGCTGATTCACCTGGCCGAAGCGCAACTCGGGCCGGCCCCGGTGGACTATGTCTGGGTTGCAGCCGGCAGCCAGGCGCGCAATGAACAGACCGCCAAATCGGACCAGGACAACTGCCTGATCTTGGACGACGCGTTCGATGAAGCCGTGCACGGCAACTACTTCAAGGCCTTCAGCAAATTTGTCTGTGACGGTCTGGCCGAGTGCGGCTACATCCACTGCCCGGGCGACATGATGGCCATGACCGACACCTGGCGCCAGCCACGCCGGGTCTGGGCCGAGTACTTTCGCAAGTGGGTCGACAACCCCAAACCCAAGTCGCTGATGCTGACCTGCGTGTTTTTTGACTTGCGCGCCATCCACGGCCAGACCGAGTTGCTCGACGGACTGCGCCAGCAAGTGGTGCAACACACCAAGAGCAACAGCCTGTTTCTGGCCCACATGGTCAGCAACGCCCTCAAGCATCGGCCGCCGCTTGGCATGTTTGGCCAGATCACCCTCAGCCGGGGTGGCGACAACCCGCACACCATCGACCTCAAGCACACCGGCATTGTGCCGATCGTTGACCTTGCCCGGGTCTATGCGCTGGCTGCCGGGGTCACGGTGGCCAACACCCATGACCGGCTCGAGGTATCGGCCCAGGCCGGGGAAGTCACCGAACAAAGCGCCCGTGACCTGCGCGGCGCATTGGGGTTTTTGGGCAAGCTGCGCATTGCCCACCAGGCGCGGCAAATGGCGCAAGGCAAGGCGCCCGACAATTTTCTGGCGCTGGAAGAACTCAGCAACTTTGAGCGCAGCCACCTGAAAGAGGCTTTCAGCGTGGTGCAAACCCTGCAGGGTGTGCTGGGCCAGCGCTACGCCGGCGGTCGCTTCTAGGAGTCTGGGCGGCAGAGCGTTCTGCTGCGTGTCCCCCGCCCTGCGGGCTCCGCCTTTTACCTGCGCAGAACCCTCTGCCGCCCGGACTCCTGGCCGTCAGTACTTCAACCGCGCGTAATAGGTTTTTTGCGCGGCCTCGCGGGCCTGGCGCAGCGTGGTGATACCCATGGCTTGCAGCAAAGGCAGCAGGCGCAACCAGACTTCCGCGGTGACCATGGCATCCCCCAGCGCGGTGTGGCGCCCCAGCACGGTGATGTTGAAACGCTCGGCAATGGCTTCGAGCCGGTGCGATTCCTGGTTCGGGTGCACCACCGCCGACAACAGCAAGGTGTCGAGCACCGGGTGATTGAAGACCAGGCCGGTGTGGCGCTCCTGCAGTTGCAGAAACTTCATGTCAAAAGCGGCGTTGTGTGCCACCAGCACCGTGTCCTGGGCAAAGGTATAAAAGGCCGGTAGCACCTCGGTGATGGGTGGCTTGCCACTGACCATGTCTTGCGTGATGCCATGAATCGGCACCGTGGCGGCCGGAATCAGGCGCCCTGGGTTGACCAGCTGCTCAAAACTTTCCTGGCGCAACAGCTTGCCATTCACAATGCGCGCCGCGCCGATCTGGATGATCTGGTCGCCCTCGGACGGGTTCAGCCCGGTGGTCTCGGTGTCAAAGACGGTGAACGAGAGCTCATTGAGCAGGCGGTCTTCCAGCGCGCTGCTTTGGTCGGTGGTCTGGAACAGATCAAAGTCGTAAAACTCGGGACGGCTGTCGTTTTGCAGAATCTGGGTGGCTTCCAGTTGCTCCTGCACGCTGGCCAGCGGCAACAAAAACCTGAAAAACGCCTCGTGGCGCACGCGTTCTCGCTCAAACCACATCTCGCCGCCATGGCGCTCAATGACATCGCGCACCGTCAGCGGCGTGCTCTCGGCACCAAACCGCATGCTGTCCATTTCCCAGCTCATGACGGTCTCGGTGCTCATGGCCTGACCGGTCCAGATCAGGTCGAGCTGGGCCCGGTTGCCGCTGGCCTGCAGGCGCAGTCGGAAAAACTTGATGTCGAACTCATCCACCAGGCGCATGGCCAGATAGTCCAGCGCCTGCGTCAGACTGAAACTGTCCACCTTGAGCCAAACGCTGGCATCCAGATTCTCCAGCGTCACCGGGCGCTGGTTGCGTGCCTCGATGCGGCGCTGCGTGGCCAGCAGGACGTCGGCGCCCAGCATTTCCTCCATCGGCCAACGGGCCTTGAGACCCTGCGCGGCCTGTTGCGTCATGGCATTGATGCGCGTGCTCATGCTGCTCACCTCTTCCCGCACCACCGCCAGAAAACGCTCGCGCATGGGGGCCTCCAGGTCAGGGTAGGCCAGCATCTCGACCGCCGCCTGAATGTTGGCCAACGAGGAACGGCTGCCCTCGGTCAGGCCGTGCAGCAGCTGGTCGCGCAAATGCTCTTCTTCAAAAGCACGGGTCACGTTGTCGAGCATCAGCACAAAGCCGCTGATCTCGGCCGCACCATCCGAGGCGTCGACATTTCGCACCGGTGCCATTTGCACCTTGAGCAATTGGCCGGCCTGGGTGGTGGTGACAAACTGGGCCGACGGGCTGCCCGCCCCCCGGCTGATGCGCTGCTGAATGCTATCCAGCGCGTGCGCTACCAGTTGTCGGTCGAACACCGCGTAAATGGAGCGCCCGATACCCACCAGTTCGGCGCCACCGGCCAGTGTGGGCGCTATTGAGAGCGTCTTGAATTGCAACCGGGCGCGGTTGTTGTACAAAATGAT
>JAQSDS010000397.1 GCA_029946045.1 Rhodoferax sp. | reverse complement strand
CGAGCTGAAAGCACGCGCCAAGGAAGACCCGTCGCAGGCTGCCAATTGTTCGGTGCAGTACGCCAGGCTGGGCCAGATGGCGCCCAAGCTCAACAGCGTGGTGGCCACCAGCGCGCATTGGCTGTGCACTGACGAGCCGCCACTGGCCAAGTGGCTCAAGTCAGACACTGGCTCCGGCCTGGTCTCGATCAGCGCGCACGCCTGCCCGATCGTGCCTGGCGACCTGCTGCGCCGACACCTTTGGCAGCATGTACGTGGCGCTGTGGTGACGTCGGCCTCGCTCACCACCTGTGGCAGTTTTGACTTTTTTCTGGGCGAGACCGGCTTGGCTGGTTTGCCGCAGGTGAGCACGCTGGCGGTGGAAAGCCCGTTTGATTACCGCGCCCAGGGCCAGCTGGTGGTGGCCGACACCGCTGCCGACCCAAAGCAGGTTGACCTCTACACCACCCAGATGGTGGCGGCTTTGCTGGCTGACCTGCGCGATGTGCCGCATGGCGCCCTGGTGTTGTTTACCTCGCGCGTGCAGATGCAGGCGGCCGTGAGCGCGCTTGACCCGGCTCTGCTGGACATCGTGCTGGTGCAGGGCTTAATGGCGCGCGGCCGCTTGCTGGGCATTCACCAGGCGCGGGTCGAGGCCGGCTTTGCCTCGGTGATTTTTGGGCTCCAGTCGTTTGGTGAAGGGCTGGACTTACCTGGCTTGTTGTGCGAGACGGTGTTTATTGCCAAGCTGCCGTTCAGCCCACCCTCGGACCCGGTCGAAGAGGCGCGTGCCGAGTGGCTCAAGCGCGCTGGGCGCGACCCGTTTTCTGAGCTGGTGGTGCCTGCCACCGGCATCAAGCTGCTGCAGTGGACCGGCCGGGCGATCCGCTCCGAGACCGACCAGGCCCGCGTGATTTGTTACGACAAGCGCCTGCTGAGCACAGGCTACGGCCGCCGCATGCTGCAAGGCCTGCCGCCCTATGCGGTTTCAAGGCGCGCGCCAGGCACGGTTTTGGCTGATTGATGCGATGATGACAGCATGGATGGTGTTCAAGGAATTGACGGGTGAATAACTTTGTAAAGCAAGTGATGCGTTGGGTCTTGCGCCTGGGCTTGTTGGCGGCAGCGCTGATTTTTTTGGCAAGCTTGTTGTTTGCCGCCAGCCTGGTGCTGGTGCTGTGGTTGATGCGGGCCTTGTGGGCCAAGCTAACCGGTCAGCCGGTGCAACCCTGGGTGTTCAAGATGAACCGGGCCGACCTGTGGCAGCGGGCTTATCGGGCCAAAACGCCTGGCGCCAGCCGAAGCAAACCGCCGATGGATGTGATTGATGCCGAGGTGACCGACGTGACGGATGTCACCGACGTCAGCGACAAACGTCGCTGAACTCAGCGCCGGGTGGGGTCTGACGTGGCTGCGCCAAGAAGGGCGTTGCTGTTTTCAGAAGAGGTGACGCGTCGTGCGCCGTCAAAACGATGGCTCCAATACGAAAGCCCCATGCTATCCACCCGAACCTGGGCACCGGGTTTGGGTGAGTGGATGAATTTACCGTCACCGATGTAAATACCTACGTGGCTGAAGGCGCGGCGCAAGGTGTTGAAGAACACCAGGTCACCGGGTTGCAGTTCGGAACGGTCAATTTGCTGGGTGGCTGCGGCTTGTTGTTCGGCCTTGCGCGGCAGGATCAGGCCCACGGTTTGTTCATACATGGCTTTGACAAAACCGCTGCAATCAAAACCGGTTTCCACGCTGTTGCCGCCCATTTGGTAGGGCACACCCAGGAAGCCCAGCGCATTCACCACCAGGTCAGACGCCTGGTTGGTTACCCTTTGGCGCATTTGGTCCATTTTCGACAAGAGACCTTGATCGTTCAGGAAGCTGCCCAACTGGTCTGGCGTATCGACCGGCGCAGCATGCACGCTGGTGGCTATGAGCAAGGATGACAAAAGGGCGGTAATTCGCATCGGCGTAGTTTACACACATTGGCCGAACCGCAATCGATGTCTTCAAACCTGCGGTCTAATTGCGCCATGCCTTGTGATCAACTTATCTGAAAGCCCGCCATGCTGCTTGAATCTGAACTTTCCCAATTGGTACTGGTTGACTACCAAACCCGCCTGATGCCCGCCATTTTTGAAGCGCCGCTCGTGTTGGCCAACGCCATGCGCCTGGCGCAGGCGGCCAAACTGATGGAGGTGCCGGTGTGGGGCACCGAGCAAAACCCGTCCAAGCTCGGTGAAAACCCGCCTGAACTGCGCGCCCTGTGCCAGCGCACGCTGGCCAAGATGCAGTTCAGCGGGGTCGAAGAGGGCTTGGGTGAGTGGTTGCGCCCGCCAGTGAAGGCCCCGGCCGGCAATGCGCGCAGCCTGCCCAAGCACTTGCAAAAGCCTTCCAACACGCCCACCGAGCGCAGCAGCATCGTGATTGCTGGCTGCGAAGCCCATGTCTGCCTGATGCAGACCGCACTGCACTTGCTCGAAGACGAGTTTGAGGTGTGGGTGGTGACCGATGCCTGCAGCTCGCGCACCGAGCGCAACCGCGATGCCGCTTTTGACCGCCTGGCGGGCGCCGGCGCGGAACTGGTGACCACCGAAATGGTGGTGTTTGAGTGGTTGCGCAGCGCCGAGGCACCGCAGTTCAAGGCGGTGCAAGCGTTGATCAAATAGGGCTTGGTGTTTGCCCGGCGCAGCCTGGCTGGCGGCGATAATCTGCGGCTTGTTGTAAGGGAGCTTGCGTGGATATTGTTTTGCTGATCAAAGCCGCCATCATGGGCGTGGTGGAAGGGCTGACCGAGTTTTTGCCGATTTCGAGTACCGGCCATCTGATTTTGGCCGGGGCCCTATTGGGTTTTGACGACGACAAGGCCAAGGTGTTTGACATTGCCATCCAGACCGGCGCCATTTTTGCCGTGATCCTGGTCTACTGGCAAAAAATTCGTGACACCGTGTTGGCCCTGCCTACTGAAAAGCAGGCGCAGCGTTTTGCCCTCAATGTGCTGATTGCATTTCTCCCGGCCGTGATTCTGGGCCTGCTGTACGGCAAGGCCATCAAGGCGCATCTGTTTACACCGGTGGTGGTGGCCAGCATGTTTATCTTGGGTGGTTTCATCATCCTTTGGGCCGAACGGCGGCAGCAAAAAAATCCATCGGTCGCGCGCATTCATGACGTCGAGTCGATGACGCCGCTGGACGCGCTCAAGGTCGGTCTGGCGCAGTGCACGGCCATGATCCCGGGCACGAGCCGCAGTGGTGCCACCATCATTGGTGGCATGTTGTTTGGCCTGAGCCGCAAGGCCGCCACTGACTTTTCTTTTTACCTGGCCATTCCGACGCTGATCGGCGCGGGCGCCTACAGCCTGTTCAAGGAGCGGGCTTTGCTGTCCATGGCCGACACCCCGGTGTTTGCCGTTGGGCTGGTGATGTCGTTTTTGAGCGCCTGGTTGTGCATCCGCTGGCTACTTCGCTACATCGCCAGCCACAGTTTCGTTGGCTTTGCCTACTACCGCATCGTGTTCGGCATCGTGGTGCTGGCGACTGCCTGGAGCGGCACGGTGAACTGGTCGGCTTGACGGTTTGCTGAGGACTGAGCAGAGGTATTAGATTAATTTTTCCTGCGGCGAGCTGATTTTCTTCAAGGCCTGGTTGCGGCTGGCGGGCTGCATCAGCGGCACGCTGGTTTGCTCACCGTTCCACATCGGGTCTTCGATGCTGTCAAAGACCTCGCGCAGTTTGGCGCCCCAGCTGTTGTGCATCATCTTGAAGTAGGGGTTGTGCTCGTCGATGCAGACCACCTTGTCGGTCTGGAACTGGTTGGCTTCATAGACCACCATGTCCAGCGGCAAGCCGACTGACAGGTTGGATTTGAGGGTCGAGTCCATCGACACCAGCGCACATTTGGCGGCTTCGTCCAGCGGCGTGTGCGGCGTGATCACGCGGTCCAGCACGGGCTTGCCGTACTTGGACTCACCGACCTGAAAATAGGGCGTCTCGGGTGTTGCCTCAATGAAGTTACCGGCTGAATAGACCTGGAACAGGCGCATGCCTTCACCCTTGATCTGACCGCCAAAAATCAACGACACGTTGAAGTCGACCCCAGCCAGTTTGAGCGCTGCAGCGTCGCGCTCGTAGACATGGCGAATGGCCGAGCCGAGCACACGCGCTGCGTCGAACATGCTTTTGGCGTTCCAGATCGTGATGCCTTCGTCCTCGTCGTGGTCCTTGAGTTTTTCTACCTGCAGGATTTCGCGCACCGACTGCGAAATGCTCAGGTTGCCCGCTGACAGCAGCACCATGAAGCGGTCGTTTGGCTTTTCGTAAACGATCATCTTGCGAAAGGTGCTGATCTGGTCCAGACCCGCATTGGTGCGGGAATCGGACAGAAAAACCAGTCCGGCATTGAGTTTGATGGCGACGCAATAAGTCATGTGTAAAAGTTTGATTGGAATGGGGCTAGTTTAATGGCCATCCCCTTGGGCATTCCCTGGAGGAACTTTCCGAAATGGTGGCCTTGCCCCTGTTTTGTTTGGCTCTTGGCCCAGCGATTTTTGGCTATTTCAAGCGAACTCGGTGATCGGCACACAGCTGCAGAACAAATTGCGGTCACCATGGACGTTGTCGATGCGTCCGACCGGCACCCAGTACTTGGAAGATTTAAGGCTGGGCAGCGGAAACGCGGCCAGTTCCCGCGAATAAGGCCGGTCCCAGGTTTCACCCAGCAGCGTCGCAGCCGTATGGGGCGCATGGCTCAGCGGGTTGTTGCCTTGGGGCCAGACACCTTGCTCGACCTTGGCAATTTCTTCGCGGATGGCGATCATGGCGTTGATGAAACGGTCAAGTTCGTCGAGCGTTTCGCTCTCGGTGGGTTCCACCATGAGTGTGCCGGGCACCGGGAAACTCAGCGTGGGCGCGTGGAAACCGTAGTCCATCAGGCGCTTGGTCACGTCTTCGGCGGTCACACCGTGGACACCGCCACTGCTTTCCTTCAAGGGCCGCAAATCCAGAATGCACTCGTGCGCCACGCGGCCAGGTTTGCCGCCATCAGAGGCGCTGGTGTAGAGCGTGGGGTAGTGGTCTTTCAGGCGCACGCTGATGTAGTTGGCGCTCAGAATGGCGACTTCGGTCGCTGCCTTCAGGCCTTCGGCACCCATCATGCGGCAGTACATCCAGCTGATGGGCAGCACGGCTGCGTTGCCCAAAGGCGCCGCAGACACAGCACCGACACCAGCGCCCGGCAAATACGGCACCAGGTCGGCCACCACACACACCGGCCCGACACCAGGGCCGCCGCCGCCGTGCGGGATGCAGAAGGTTTTGTGCAGGTTCAGGTGGCTAACGTCGCCGCCAAAGGCACCGGGTGCAGCCAGCCCCACCAGCGCGTTCATGTTGGCACCGTCCACATAAACACGGCCGCCGTGGCTGTGCACCAGGGCGCACAGTTCCGTGACGCTGGTCTCGAACACGCCGTGGGTGCTGGGGTAGGTGATCATGATCGCCGCCAAATTGGCGCTGTGCTGTTCACACTTGGCCTTCAGGTCGGCCATGTCGACATTGCCATTGGCATCGCAGGCGGTTACCACCACCTTCATGCCCACCATGGTGGCGCTGGCGGGGTTGGTTCCGTGCGCGCTGCTTGGAATCAGGCAGATGTTGCGGTGGCTCTCGCCGCGCGCTTCGTGGTAACCCCGGATGGCCATCATGCCCGCGTATTCGCCCTGGCTGCCGGCGTTGGGTTGCAGGCTGATGCCGGCGTAACCGGTGGCCTCGCAAAGCCAGGCGCGCAGTTGCTCGTCAAGCTCGGCGTAGCCCGCGCGCTGGTCTTCGGGGCAATAGGGGTGGATGTTGGCAAACTCCGGCCAGGTGATCGGGATCATCTCGCTGGTGGCGTTGAGCTTCATGGTGCAACTGCCCAGCGGGATCATGGTGCGGTCCAGCGCCAGGTCGAAATCGGACAGGCGGCGGATGTAGCGCAGCATGCCCGTCTCGGAGTGGTGGCTGTTGAACACCGGGTGCGTCAGGTAGCTGCTGCTACGCAACAGGGCGGCGGGTAGCAGGGTGGCCGTGTTCTGTTCAAAGTCAGCGACCTGGGGCAGGGTCTGACCCGGTTTGGCAAAAAAGCCCCAGAGCTGTGCCACGTCATCGCGGGTGGTGGTCTCGTCCAGCGAGATGCTGAGAGAACTACTTGAAGCCAGGCGCAGGTTGGCACCCGCTGCGAGGGCCTTGGCGGCGACAGACGCGGTGGCGTCGCCCGTGCTGACGGTCAGCGTGTCAAACGCAGCCGCATTGGCCAGAGCGTAGCCCAGGGTTTTCAAGCCAGCGGCCAGCACTGCAGTCAGCGTGGCGACCCGTTGCGCGATGCGCTTGAGGCCAGCCGGGCCGTGGTAGACGGCGTACATGCTGGCAATCACCGCAGGCAGCACCTGCGCGGTGCAGATGTTGGAGGTAGCCTTTTCGCGGCGAATATGCTGTTCGCGCGTTTGCAGCGCCAGCCGGTAGGCCGGGTTGCCATGGCTGTCAACGCTGACGCCCACCAGGCGGCCGGGCATGGTGCGTTTGTGCTCGTCGCGACAAGCCATGTAGGCGGCGTGCGGGCCGCCGTTGCCCATCGGCATGCCGAAGCGCTGGGTGGTGCCTACGGCGATGTCGGCACCGAGTTCACCGGGGGCGGTGAGCAGCGTGAGCGCCAGCAGGTCGGCCGCCATGATGACGATGCCACCCCGGGCTTTGACGGCCGCAATCAGGGCGCGGTCATCGCGTACCACACCGCTGGTGCCGGGGTATTGCAGCAGCACGGCAAAACTGTCTTGCGCCAATTCGTCGCTGTTGTGGCAGACCTTGACGCTGATGCCCAGCGGCTCGGCGCGGGTCTGAATCACGGCCAGGGTTTGTGGCAGCACTTCGGCATCGACCAGGAACGTGGTCGACTTGGATTTGCTGGCACGCAGCGCCATGGTCATGGCTTCGGCGGCGGCGGTGGCTTCGTCGAGCATCGAGGCATTGGCCATGGGCATGCCGGTCAGGTCCATCACCATGGTCTGAAAATTGACCAGCGCCTCCATGCGGCCCTGGCTGATTTCGGCCTGGTAGGGCGTGTAGGCGGTGTACCAGGCCGGGTTTTCCAGGATGTTGCGCAGGATCACGCCGGGTGTGTGGGTGCCGTAATAACCCTGGCCGATGTAGCTTTTGAGCACCTTGTTTTTGCCCGCCATGGCCTTGAGCTCGGCCAGTGCGGCGGCTTCGGTAATAGGCGCAGGGATGGCCATGGGCTGGCTGCGGGCGATGCTGCGCGGCACGATGTCATCGATAAGTGCCGCACGCGACGCTGCGGCCACGGTTTTCAGCATGACAGCTTCGTCAGCGGCATCGATGCCGATGTGGCGCGCAATAAATTCAGACGCGTTTTCAAGTTCGCCCAAAGGCGAAAGAACAATGGGAGTCATGGTGGGCAGCCTGTTCAGTGCGCGTCAGCGGCAAATGCGGTGTAGCTGGTCTCGTCCATGAAGGCGTCGAGCTCAGCCGGGTTGGCCAACTTGATCTTGAAGAACCAGCCCGCGCCCAGTGGGTCAGAGTTGGCCAGCGAGGGGTCGTCGCGCAGGGCTTCGTTGACTTCAGTCACTTGCGCCTCGACGGGCATGTAGACGTCGGCGGCGGCCTTGACCGATTCGACGACGGCGGCAGGGTCTTTGGCGGCATAGGCTTTGCCCACTTCGGGCAGGTCGACAAACACCACATCGCCCAAGGCGTCTTGTGCATGGTGGGTGATGCCAACGGTGCCGATGTCGCCGTCAATTTTGATCCATTCGTGGTCGGGGGTGTATTTGATCGTCATGGTGATGCTCTGAAAGTTTGAATGAAAAAGTGGGGGAGGGACTGGAAAAGACGTTAACCGCGGAAATAGTTGGTTGGCACAAAAGGCATGGCCACCACTTCCATCTGGACCGGCTTGCCACGCACCATGGCGTTGACCTGGCTGCCTAGGCTGGCCAGGGCAGGCGGCACATAGCCCATGGCGATGGGCTGGTCGATGGTGGGGCCAAGCAAGCCGCTGGTGACTTCGCCGATGCGCTCACCGGCCAGGTTGTGCAGCTCAACATGCTCACGCACCGGAATACGCGCCAGCGCCTTCAGGCCAACCCGCTTGCGCGTGATCGAACCTGCTTCGCCATTCAACTGCGCCAAAATTTTGTCGGCACCCGGGAAACCGCTTGCGCGGGCGCCACCGGTGCGGCGCACTTTCTGGATCGCCCATTGCAAGCCGGCCTCGACCGGCGTGGTGGTGGTGTCGACGTCGTTGCCGTAAAGCGGCAGCCCGGCTTCCAGCCGCAAGGAGTTGCGCGCGCCCAGACCAATCGGCTTGACTTCAGGCTGTGCCAGCAGGGCCCGGGCCAAGGCTGGCGCTTCAGAGGCATGGACCGAGATCTCAAAACCGTCTTCGCCGGTGTAGCCGCTGCGGGTGAGGAACACGTCAATTTTTTGGGCTCCAGTGTCCACCGTGAAGTTGCCCCCGGTCATGAACACCAGCTTTTCCACGCCAGGAGCCAGGCGCGACAAGGCGTTCACGGCTTGCGGGCCCTGCAGCGCCAACAAGGCGCGCTCTGGCATGGGAATGACCTGGCAACGGCTGCCGATTTTGGCCTGGATGTGCGCGATGTCACCCACTTTGCAGGCGCCGTTGACAATGACAAAAATATCGGTGCCGCGGTTGACGAACATCAGGTCGTCGATGATGCCGCCCGCGTCGTTAAGTAGCAGGCCGTAGCGTTGTTTGCCGATGGCCAGGTCGATCACATCGACCGGAATCAGGCTCTCAAAAGCAGCAGCGGCATCTGGCCCCACCAGCCGTAACTGGCCCATGTGCGACACATCGAACAAGCCGGCAGCGCTGCGCGTGTGTTTGTGCTCGGCCATCAGGCCTTCGGGGTATTGCACGGGCATGCTGTAGCCGGCAAACGGCACCATGCGGGCACCCAAAGCAAGATGCAGGTCGTTGAGAGGGACTTGTAGAAGGTCGTCAGGCGTGGCGGACATCAATACTCCAATCGAGCAGGGGGCAAATCAAATTCCATGGCCTGACCTTACGCCAATGCCGTGGGCTGCCCCCGCTGTCCGCTTTACCTGAGAGATTCGCCAAAACCAGTCACGCAGGGCGCCGGGTTTGGGTTGCTCCTTCGGTGGATCGACCCTGGCGCACGCGCCAAGTTTGACCTCTCTCCAGTGGGGAGTCGTCAAAAAATCTGGCGACTTAGTGACGGTTGTCAGTCCTTTTGCCTGAGCGTTCAAATTGCTGCAATCAGCAACTCTGCGCCTTCGGCGGCCGGCCCTTGGGGCCAACTCTCTCCTGACGTGGCAAATTCTACATGCTCGGCAAGCTGCTGAATTTGTCCGCTAGCGCCAGCCCGAACCCCTGCCACGCCCTAGGCGTCACTGGTTCGGTGAATAATTGGCGTCCTCAAATGTCAATCAAACAGGGTTTTCATGAAAAATTACGCCGACATCGGTATTCAGAGCCCGCGGGTCTTTCTGCCCAGACCCGGTGCCGACCTGCAAAAGTGGGCGGTGGTTGCCTGTGACCAGTTCACCGCCGAGCCCCATTACTGGCAGGAGGTACGGCAAACGGTGGCTGACGCGCCGTCGACCCTGAAGCTGATTTTTCCCGAGGTGTATCTGGAGCAACCGGGTGCGACCGAGCGCATCGCCGCAATTGGCCGGACCATGCAGGACTACCTGCACGCCGATGTGCTTGTACCGCACGACGGCATGGTTTACGTCGAGCGCAGCGTGGCCGGCAAGACCCGCCACGGCGTCGTCATGTGTCTGGACCTGGAGTGCTACGACTACCAGGCGGGTTCGGCCAGCCTGATTCGTGCCACCGAGGGAACCATTGTTGACCGCCTGCCCCCGCGCATCGCAATTCGTGAATGTGCGGCGCTGGAGTTGCCGCACATTCTGGTGCTGATTGACGACCCGGATCACACAGTGATTGCACCGTTGACAGCTGCCAAAACCGACCTCAAACCGCTTTATGACTTTGAGCTGATGCAAGGTGGTGGGCATTTGGCTGGGTTTGCTGTCACGGCGCTGGCGGAACAGCGCCTGGTGCAGGCGCTGCGTGCACTGGCGAAGCCAGACCACTTTGCGGCCAGATACGGTGTGGGCCCAGAGCGACCGGTGCTGTTGTTTGCCATGGGGGATGGCAACCATTCCTTGGCGACCGCCAAGGCGATCTGGGAAAAGAACAAACCCCTGCTTGGTCTGGACCATCCCAGCCGATTCGCGCTGGTTGAAGTTGCCAACGTGCACGATCAGGCGCTGGAGTTTGAGGCCATCCACCGCTTGCTGTTCGGACTGAAAAAAGACCTGCTGCCTGAACTGAAGCGGGCCTTTGGCGCCAACGTCAAATACACACCGGTGGCCTCTGCCGAAATCATGCAAGCGCATGTTGACAGCGCTTGCGCAACCCGGCACACGCTTGGCTGGATCGGTGGTGGGCAGACTTTTGGTGTGCTTGAAATCGATCAACCGGAGTTCAACCTGCCCGTGGGTACGCTGCAGACGTTTCTGGACATGTTTTTGCAGGAGGGCGGTGCCGTGACACTGGACTATGTGCATGGCGCAGATGTGCTGGAACGCTTGGCCCTGCAGACGGGGAACGCCGGGTTCTATTTGGCGGGTATGCACAAATCCGATTTGTTCAAGACCGTGATTCTGGAGGGTGCCTTGCCGCGCAAGACTTTCTCACTGGGACAGGCGCGCGAGAAGCGCTATTACATGGAAGCCAGAAAAATTATTTAACGCGCAACACCCCACCAGGGCAGCGTTGCGCGCGTGGCATCACATGCCCGCGTAATTCGGTCCACCGCCACCCTCGGGCGTCACCCACACAATGTTCTGCGTCGGGTCCTTGATGTCGCAGGTCTTGCAGTGCACACAGTTGGCGGCATTGATCTGCAGGCGGTCAGTGTTGTCGTCGTTTTTCACGTACTCATAGACACCCGCCGGGCAGTAGCGGGCCTCGGGTCCGGCGTACTTGGCCAGGTTCACGCTCACCGGCACGCTGGCATCTTTCAAGGTCAGGTGCGCCGGCTGGTTCTCTTCATGGTTGGCGTTGCTGATGAAGACGCTGCTCAGGCGGTCAAAGGTCAGCTTGCCATCGGGCTTGGGATAGTCGATGGGTTGGCACGCTGCTGCCGGCTTCAGGTAGGCGTGGTCGGGTTTGTCACGCCGGATGGTCCAGGGCATGTTGCCCTTCAGACCAAACTGCTCCAGGCCGTTCATCAAGGTGCCCACGGTCAGGCCATGCTTGAACCAGGCCTTGAAGTTGCGTGATTTGTTGAGTTCGGTGTACAGCCAGCTGGCTTCAAAGGCTTCGGGGTAAGCGCTCAACTCGTCCTGCGCACGACCCGCGCTCACCGCCTCAAAAGCGGCCTCTGCAGCCAACATGCCGGACTTGATGGCGGCATGGCTGCCCTTGATGCGACTCACGTTCAGGAATCCTGCATCACAGCCCACCAAAGCACCCCCCGGGAACACGGTCTTGGGCAGTGACAACAGACCCCCGGCGGTGATGGCGCGGGCGCCATAAGCCAGGCGTTTGCCGGTGACTTCACCCTTGTCATTTTCCAGGTACCAGCGGATGTTGGGATGGGTTTTCCAGCGCTGGAACTCTTCAAACGGGCTCAGGTAGGGGTTGGCGTAGTTCAGACCGGTGATGAAACCCAGCGCGATCTTGTTGTCTTCCATGTGGTACAAAAACGAGCCGCCGTAGGTGTCGTTTTCCATTGGCCAGCCAGCGGTGTGCACCACCAGACCGGGCTCATGGCGGCTGGGTTCAGCTTCCCAGAGTTCCTTGATGCCGATGGCGTAGCTTTGCGGGTCGCAGCCCTCGTCAAGCTTGAACTTGGCTATGACTTGTTTGCCCAGGTGGCCGCGCGAGCCTTCGGCAAAGACGGTGTATTTGCCAAGCAGCTCCATGCCGATCTGGAAGTTGGGGCCGGGCTCGCCATTCTTTTCCACGCCCAGGTTGCCGGTGGCGACACCTTTGACGGCACCGTTGTCGTCATAAAGCACTTCCGCCGCCGCAAAGCCGGGGAAGATCTCCACGCCCAGGCTTTCGGCCTGTTCTGCCAGCCAGCGCGTCAGCGCGCCCAGGCTGATGATGTAGTTGCCGTGGTTCTGGCTGCATTCGGGCAGAAACATATTGGGCGTGCGGTAGCCGGTGGTCTCGCTCAGAAACATCATGGCTTCATCTGTCACCGGCTGGTTCAGGGGCGCGCCCATGGCTTGCCAGTCGGGGAACAGCTCGGTGAGCGACTGGGGGTCAAGCACCGCACCCGAGAGGATGTGGGCGCCGGGCTCGGAGCCTTTTTCCAGGACAACGACGGAGATCTCGTTGCCTTTTTCTGCGGCGAGTTGTTTCAGGCGGATGGCGCTGGACAGGCCGGCAGGGCCGCCGCCGACCACGACCACGTCGTATTCCATGGATTCGCGGGGACCGTACTGGGTCAGGATTTCTTGGTTTGTCATGGTGGGACTCGTTATATCAACTGATTAAACTCAAGCCAAGCGCATGTTGGCCAAAACTGGGGTGAATTGTCTGCGACAAATCCAGATTTTAGGCAACACAATCACCATAATGGATTGGTCGTTTGATTGTTTACGGAGAAATGACCATGGCATACAGCATTGACCTTTCGGGCCGGGTGGCCCTGATTACCGGCGCTTCGGGAGGCATGGGGGCGCAATTTGCCCGCACCCTGGCTGGCGCCGGTGCCGCCGTGGTGCTGGCCAGTCGCCGCGTTGAAAGACTCAAGGAGTTGCGCGCGCAGATTGAAGCCGAGGGCGGTGATGCCCATGTGATCGAGCTCGATGTGACCGATCAAAATTCCATCAGGTCCGCTGTTGCGCATGCCGAGACCGAGGTCGGCTCGATCGATATTTTGGTCAACAACTCGGGTGTCAGCACCACCCAGCGTTTGGTGGAGGTGAGCCAGGAGGATTTCGATTTCGTGTTTGACACCAATGTCAAAGGCGCGTTTTTTGTCGCGCAAGAGGTTGGCAAGCGCATGCTGGCACGCGCGCAGGGCTTGGCGCCCGGAAGCTTTACTGGCGGTCGCATCGTCAATGTGGCCAGCGCCGCGGGCCTGAAGGTGTTACCCAAAATTGGCGTTTATTGCATGAGCAAGGCGGCGGTGATCCAGATGACCAAAGCCATGGCCACGGAGTGGGGTCGCTTTGGCATCAACGTCAACGCCATTTGCCCGGGCTACATCGACACCGAGATCAACCACGCCCATTGGCAGACCGAGTCGGGCCAAAAACTCGTCCAGATGCTGCCGCGCAAGCGCATCGGCAAGCCGCAGGACTTGGACGCGCTGCTGGTCATGCTGTGCTCCGACCAAAGCCATTTCATCAACGGTGCCGTGATCACCGCCGACGATGGCTTTGCGATTTAGGCGCGCATGCTGACGGGATTGTTTGCGGGCCTGGCTGCGGGTGCGTTATGGGGTTTGGTGTTTGTGGTGCCGCGCATGACCCCGGGCCTGAGCGCGGTCGACCTGACCGCAGGGCGCTTCCTCAGTTTTGGCGCCATGGCGGCGCTGGCCATGTTGGTCACTTGGCGCAGCCACACCTGGCCCACGGCGCGTCAGGCCGTCACGGCCCTGGGCATGAGCCTGCTGGGTGCCACCGGTTACTACCTGCTGTTGGCGCAAAGCATTGTCTATGCCGGCACCGAAGTGCCCACGCTCATCATTGGCACCATTCCGATCTGGGTCATGCTGCTTGGCAAGCCCGCGGGCCTCAAATGGGCAGGCTTGTTGCCGGGGTTGCTGCTCACCCTGGGCGGACTGGCGCTGATGATGCAGTCGACATTGAGCCACGCGGCCCAACTGCCTGCCGGGGGTGGCCAGTTCTGGTGGGGTGTGCTGCTGGCCTTGGGGGCGATGCTGTGCTGGACCGCCTTTGCCTTGGTCAATGCGGCCTGGCTCAAGCGCCACCCCGAAGTCAGCGCGACCGAATGGGCCAACTGGATTGGCGTGGCCACCGGCGTGGGTGCTTTTTTGTTGTGGTTGCTGCAGGGTTCTTCGATAGATGCGTTGTCAACGCTCGACAACCAGGCGCTGATTGCCGTGGCTTGTATTGCCACGGGTATTGGTTCTGGCTGGGCTGGCAGCATTTTGTGGAACATGGCCAGTCAGCGCTTGAGCGTCAGTCTGTGTGGCCAGTTGATCGTGAGTGAAACCTTGTTTGCCCTGTTTTATTCTTTCGTTTGGGACGGTGTCTGGCCCGCCGCGACCCAAGCCTGGGCGGCCGGCTTGTTCACGCTGGGTATTCTGGCGTCGATCAGGGCACATCGTTGATGGGCTGGCATGCTTTTACTCCGGTGCGGGGCGGTTTGCGGCGCTGGCTTCAGGCCTCGGGTTCGCTCAGTGCGCGGCTCGCGGCCACGGGTGAAACGTTCAGTGTGCAGGTGCTGACGCAGGGGCGACAGCCGCTGACACCCGACGAGTCGCGCGCTTTGGGCCTGCATGGGCATTGCATCGGCTACGCCCGTGAGGTGGTGTTACGGGTGGATGGCCAGGCCTTGGTTTTTGCCCGCAGCGTGACGGCGCACGCTGCTTCAGTGGGGGCCTGGCGTTCGGTGCGGGGTTTGGGCAGTCGACCGCTGGCTGATGTGCTGTTCAAGCGTTCGGACATTTTGCGTGCCCCGCTGGCCTACAACCAGCTCCAGCGCCAAAGCCCCTTGCAGCGCCATGTGGCCGCAAGCTGGCAGGCGGCCACGGGTGTGGAACTGAATCACCGTACGCTGCCCGCGCGCCGTTCGGTATTTACCCGCCATAGCGCAGCGCTGTTGGTGATGGAAGTATTTGCTGCCCCAGTCAACGACTTGCATTGGAATGGGTTTGCGTCTCAGAAAATCTTCAAGCCAAGGAAATAAGCCATGAAATTTGATATCCCAGAGCAAAAAAAGCTGGTGTTCGAGGTGATCATTCCGATCCGCTGGGGCGACATGGACGCCATGGGTCACGTCAACAACACCACCTACTTTCGTTACCTGGAAACCTGCCGCATCGACTGGATGCGCGCCGCCGGCTGCATGCCCAATCCGCTGGGCGAGGGCCCGGTGATCGTGAATGCCTTTTGCAATTTTTACAAGCAGCTGGAATACCCCGGCAACGTGCTGGTCAAGATGTACGCCAGCGAACCGGCCCGCACCACATTTGAGACCTGGGCCACGATGGAAATGGCCGACCAGCCCGGCGTGATCTACGCTGCAGGTGGCGCGACCACGATCTGGGTGGACTTTCCGAAGCAAAAAGCGATTGATCTGCCGGACTGGATGCGCGCCATTGTGGCGTGACAACCGTCCTGAGCAGAACGGATTCGTTTCTTATCTGGAAAAATGCCCTGAGTCGATCAGGCGATCAACTTCCTGCTCTGCCATGGCCCAGTCATCGACGGGGTTGCCGGGGGCGAAGCCGCGCCGCTGCGCCACATAAAAGGCCGCTACTTCAATGTAGTTGTGACGCTGCTCGACTGTCACGGCGGGACGTGCGGTCACTGGCGTGGCGCTGACGGGCGCTGCTTTTTTGGCTGGGCTTTTCTTGACCGCAGCCTTGGGCGCAGCCGCTGCTGCCACCGGTGTGGGTACCTTGACCGCAGCAGCCTTTTTGGCAGGCGCCTTTGGCGTGGGTGTCACAACTGCGGTTGCCGTGCTTGGTTTTTTGGCTGTAACCATGAGTTTCTCCTTGAGTTGAAAATAGTTGCCGAACATCAGACCGGATGGTGATCTAGTGGCGCAGGTCGACGCCATTGTGTGCATTATTGGCCCGACATCAATTTGTGCACCAAGTCGCCGGTATTGGATGCCTTGTATTTTCGCATCAGTCGGGCCCGGTAGATTTCAACTGTGCGGTGACTGATTTGCAGCGCCCTGCCAATCTCCTTGCTGGTCAGTCCATCCATGAGAAAAGCGGCCACTTCGCGTTCGCGTGCCGTGAGTTCGGCCTTGACCGGGCGGCTGGCGCTCAGGTCTTCAAAGGTCCAGATGCCGGCTTCATGTGGCGCCGCCTGATTGAGGGCCCGGCCGGTCACGTGACACCAGAAGGTTTCACCCTTGAAGCGGCCAGCCACCCGTTTCATGATGCGGTCATCGGCATAGGTGCCGTTGCGGTTGAGCAGGGGCGCAATGCGCTGGCCGGTGCGCTCAAATTCAAGGGCGCTGGGGTAGAGCACCTGGAAAGACTGACCGATGAGTTGGTCGGGTGCGGCCCCGAACATCTCGCACAGGTGGTGGTTGCAGTCCTCCATGATGCGGTTTCTTGAGAGGGCCAGCCCGACGGGGGCCATTTCGAAAGCCAGTCGGTAATTGATGTCCATTCTTGAGTCCTTGTGGGTCAGACCACTCGCGCAGTGACGTGCTCTGACCCCAACTAAGTTTAAAAATTTGTGGGTCAGACCACTCACGCAGTGACGTGCTCTGACCCCAACTGATTAGGGTTCACCTTACGAAAAACTACGTATGGCATTAGGTAGTATCGTAACGCCATTGTCATTACTCCTGGAGATTTCAAAGTGAACAAAATTTACCCTTCCGCCGCCGCCGCGCTGCAAGGCATTGTCAGAGACGGCCAGTTGCTCGCGGTGGGCGGTTTTGGCCTGTGCGGCATTCCCGAGGCTTTGATTGACGCTTTGCGTGACACCGGTGTCAGTGACCTCACCGTGATTTCCAACAATGCAGGTGTTGACGGTTTTGGCCTGGGCAAGCTGCTGGAAACCCGTCAGATCAGCAAGATGATCTCGAGCTATGTGGGTGAGAACAAGGAATTTGAGCGCCAGTACCTGGCCGGTGAACTGCAACTCGAGTTCACACCCCAGGGCACGCTGGCTGAGAAGCTGCGTGCGGGTGGCGCTGGCATTCCTGCGTTTTATGTGCGCACGGGGGTGGGCACGCTGGTAGCCGAGGGCAAGGAAAACCGCGTCTTTGACGGCCATGTGTATATTTTGGAGCATGCCCTGGTGCCCGATGTGGCACTGGTGAAAGCCTGGAAGGCCGACAAAAGCGGCAACCTGCTGTTCAGGCGCACCGCGCGCAACTTCAATCCGGCGGTGGCCATGGCTGGCAAGATCACGGTGGTGGAAGTCGAGGAAATTGTCGAAACCGGCACTTTTGATCCCGACAGCGTGCATTTGCCTGGCATCTACGTGCACCGCATTGTGCTCAATGCCACGCCAGAAAAGCGCATTGAAAAACGCACGATTCGCTGAATTTTTGCGGGACAGACCGCAGCGACGCAGTCGCCAGCTCTGTCCTTAACGAAACTGAAACCTTGCGGGACAGACCGCAGCGACGCAGTCGCCAGCTCTGTCCTCAACATATTAAATAAATAGGAGTTTGATCATGGCTTGGACACACGACGAAATGGCCGCTTTGGCCGCCAAGGAATTGCAGGACGGTTTCTATGTGAATCTGGGCATTGGTCTGCCCACGCTGGTGGCCAATTTTGTTCCGCCCGACATCGAGGTCTGGCTGCAAAGTGAAAATGGCATGCTGGGCATTGGCCCGTTTCCGACCGACGAGGAAGTGGATGCCGACCTGATCAACGCCGGCAAGCAAACCGTCACCACCATCCCCGGCTCCAGCATCTTTGGTAGCCATGACAGCTTTGCCATGATTCGCGGCGGCAAGATCAACCTCAGCATCCTGGGTGCCATGCAGGTGAGTGAAACCGGCGACCTGGCCAACTGGATGATTCCGGGCAAGATGGTCAAGGGCATGGGCGGTGCCATGGATCTGGTAGGTGGCGTGAAAAGTGTGGTGGTGCTGATGGAACATGTGGCCAAAAAGAAAGACGGCACGATCGACCTGAAGATATTGCCTAGCTGCACGCTGCCGCTGACCGGTGTCGGTGTGGTCGATCGCATCATTACCGACCTGGCCGTGATGGACATCACACCGCACGGGCTCAAGGTGGTGCAACGCGCCCCGGGCGTGACGATGGAAGAGTTGGCCGCTAAAACCGGTGTGGCGCTGCACTGAGCGCATC
>JAQSDS010000396.1 GCA_029946045.1 Rhodoferax sp. | reverse complement strand
TGTCTTGCTGGCCCGCCTGCCCGAGGCCAGCACCAACCCGGCCACGCCGCCAAGAGGTTCCCTATGAAGCAGCTTGAGGTCAACATCATGGGCCAGAGCTACATGCTCGGCTGCCCTGAAGGCGGTGAGGCCAGGCTGCTCAATGTGGTGGCCCGAGTCGATGATGCCATGTGCAAGATTCGCGAAGCCGGCAAGGTTCGCTCACGTGACCGTATTGCTGTGCTGGCGGCGCTCAACCTGGCCTTTGACACACCCGAGCAAGCCAGCGCGGGCCTGCCCGGCGTACTGTCGGCAAGTGCTTCACCAGGCGACGAAGCAGTCAAAATGAAACAGCTGTTGCAGCGACTCGATGCCACCCTGAGCAGCGACGACAGCCTGATTTAGTCCCGCCTGGCCCTCAGTCCTTGAATTCAGGGGCACGTTTCCCCATGTTGGCCATCATGGCTTCCTGCAAGTCATTGCTGAGCAGCATGGCGGCGTTCCAGGTGGCCACGTAATTCAGGCCGTCAGCCACCGAATGGTCACGCGCATAGGTGATCATTTCCTTCACCCCCCGGATCACCAGTGGCGACTTGGCAGCGATGCTTGCCGCCAGCTCGCGCACACCGTTTTGTAGCGCCTCGCGTGAGTCGAACACCCGGTTCACCAGCTTCATTTGCAGGGCCTCGGCAGCATCGAACTTGCGCCCGGTGTAAGCCAGTTCGCGCGCCATGCCTTCTCCCACCAGCCTGGGCAGGCGTTGCAAGGTGCCGACGTCGGCCGTCATGCCAATGTCGATTTCCTTGATGCTGAAGCTGGCGTCACTTGAGCAGTAGCGCATGTCGGCGCAACAAATCAGATCAATGCCACCGCCGATGCAGGCACCGTGAATGGCGGCCAGCACTGGCTTGCGGCAGCGCTCAAGCGAGGTCAGGGTGTCTTGCAGATCCAGGATGACCTGGCGCAGGTTTTCGCGGGTGCGGGCCTCGCAGTCGTTCTGAATCTGGTCGCCCATGCCCATCATCATCTGCAGGTCGATGCCCGAGGTGAACAGCTTGCCCTCGCCTTCCAGAATCGCCACGCGCGCCTCAGCAGTGGCATCCACCCACTTGAAGGCCTGGCGAATCTCATGCCACATGGCCAGGTTCATGGCATTGGCTTTGTCAGGGCGGTTCAGACGGATGGTGGCAATGTGGTCGCTCAGGCTGACGCTCAGGGTCTCAAAGGCTTTGCCCGCGCCGCTGGACGCTGGCGCTACCGACGACTTGGGAACCACGCCGAGCGAGGCAGCCAGTTCCAGGCCCTGCTTGATGGCGCGCTTGGCATCGAGCTCGGTCGCCTCGTCGGCACCGCCAATCAGGTGCACGGTCAGACCTGCCGCCTGCAGTTCGGCCTGCAGCTCGCGCTGCGGCTCCTGGCCGGCGCAAATGATGACGTTGTCCACCGCCAGCGTGCGCTCTTCGCCGTTGACCGTGATGTGCAGGCCCGCGTCGTCAATTTTGCGGTAGTTCACGCCGGCCAGCATGTCGACATGGCGGTTTTTGAGCGAGGTGCGGTGGATCCAGCCGGTGGTTTTACCCAAGCCATCACCGACCTTGCTGGCCTTGCGCTGCAGCAGGTACAGCTTGCGCGGGCTGGCCTCAATGTGGGCGGGCGTCAGGCCGCCGCGTGTGCTGTAGCCAGTGTCCACGCCCCATTCTGCAAAAAACTTGGCCTGGTCCAGGCTTGGACTGGTGCCTTCATGCAGCAGGAATTCGGCGGTGTCAAAGCCAATGCCGCCGGCTCCGATCAGCGCCACGGTTTTACCCACCGGCTTTTTGTCGCGCAGCACGTCCAGGTAACTGAGCACCTTGCGGTGGGTGATGCCCTCGATCGGCGGTGTGCGCGGCGCGACGCCGGTGGCCAGCACCACCTGATTGAAGCCGCCAGCCACCAGATCTTGTGGACTGACCCGGGTGTTGAGCTTGAGCTTGACCCCGGTCAGCTCGATCTGCTTGCCGTAGTAGCGCAGGGTCTCGTAAAACTCTTCTTTGCCAGGCACCTGCTTGGCAATGTTGAATTGGCCGCCGATCTCGCTGGCCGCGTCGAACAGGGTCACGTCAAAGCCGCGCTGGGCGGCGGTGGTGGCAAAGCTCAAACCAGCTGGGCCGGCACCCACCACGGCAAGGCGTTCAACTGCGGCAGCTGGCGTGATGTGGATCAGGGTCTCGTGGCAGGCGCGCGGGTTCACCAGGCAACTGGTCACCTTGCCGGCAAAGGTGTGGTCCAGGCAAGCCTGGTTGCAGCCAATGCAGGTGTTGATTTCGTCGGCCTTGCCGGCGGCCGCTTTTTGCATGAACAGCGGGTCGGCCAAAAACGGCCGCGCCATCGAGATCAGGTCACAAAAACCGTCAGCCAGAAGTTGCTCGGCCACTTCGGGCGTGTTGATGCGGTTGGTGGCCACCAGCGGAATACCCACCTTGCCCTTGAGCTGCTGCGTGACCCAGGCCCAGGCCGCGCGCGGCACCTTGGTGGCAATGGTGGGAATGCGCGCCTCGTGCCAACCAATACCGGTGTTGATGATACTGGCCCCTGCCGCCTCGATGGACTGCGCGAGCTGAATCACTTCATCCAGCGTGGAGCCGCCCTCGACCAGGTCGAGCATCGACAGACGGTAGATGATGATGAAATTCTGGCCCACTTTTTCGCGCGTGCGGCGCACGATCTCGACTGGGAATTTGATGCGGTTGGCGTAGCTGCCACCCCATTCGTCGTCGCGCTGGTTGGTGCGCGCGGCAATGAACTCATTGAGCAGGTAACCCTCGCTACCCATGATCTCGACACCGTCGTAACCCGCACTTTGGGCCAGCGCGGCGCAGCGCACAAAGTCGTCGATGGTCTGGTAAACCGCCTCGGTGCTGAGCGCCTTGGGTTTCATCGGGTTGATGGGGGCCTGCAGGGCGCTGGGTGCCACCAGGTCCTGGTGGTAGGCGTAGCGGCCAAAGTGCAGGATCTGCATGGCGATCTTGCCACCGGCCTGGTGCACCGCGTCGGTCACGGGCTTGTGTTTGGCCGCTTCTTCGGGCGTGGTCAAACGCGCACCACCGGGCATGGGGCGGCCCAGGTCGTTGGGTGCAATGCCACCAGTCACGATCAGGCCGACACCGCCACGCGCACGCTCGGCATAAAAAGCCGCCATGCGGGCAAAGCCGTCCTTGACCTCTTCGAGCCCAACATGCATCGAACCCATGATGACGCGGTTAGGCAGTGTGGTGAAGCCCAGATCCAGAGGCTCGAACAAATGAGGGTAAGTGACCATGAAACTTCCTGTAAGGGGCTTGCGATGTATGAAACCCGTATTTAAACCGCGATGCGTCCGGATAAAAAATCAGAATTGCTATGCTTATATGAGTCTCGGGTCAATGAACAGCTTAGCCCGAAGCGCATAAACATGGCTAGAAGACAAACTCTAAAAAAACCGGCTGGCCAGCACCAGCGCCAGACCCAGAACCAAAGCCAGTAACCAAAGCAAACGCACCCGGTTCACTTCCACCCGCTTGATCAGCTGGGTGTTTTGTTGCGCCAGCGACTGGATCAGTTCGCTGGAGACCAACATTTGCTGGTGCAGGTCGGCCACGGCCACCTGCAACTCGGCCAGCTGTGACTGCATTGCCGCAAGCTCGGGCGACTGGGCACGCAAAGCCTCCTGAGCCGGGGTGGCAGGCGTGGTCACCACAGGTTTTTTACCCACGGCCTGCCATAACTTCTTGGCACCAGTGGCCACCTTAGGCGCGTTGTCGATCACGTCACCCCAAGGCACCATTTTGAGCACCGTCAACCATCCAATGGCCATGTATCTTCTCCAAAAAACTGGTGCAAGCCTAACCCAAACCACAATCCCGGATAATCGGTGCAACTGATCGCGTAGAGACCGCCCTGGTGGGCACCGATCTCGCCGGTCTCATTTTTCACACTCCACTGATTTGAATCACTGCATGAAACAGTCTCATCCTGTCCCTATCTCCCCCGTTGAAGACATCGTCGCCGAACTGCGCGCTGGTCGCATGGTTATTCTGGTCGACGAAGAAGACCGCGAAAACGAGGGCGACCTGGTCATGGCCGCCGAGCATGTGACGGCCGAAGCAGTCAACTTCATGGCCCGCTTTGGCCGCGGTCTGATTTGTCTGACCCTCACCCGCGAGCGCTGCGAGCTGTTGCAGTTGCCTCCCATGACGGCGCGCAATGGCGACAAGAAAGGCACGGCCTTTACCGTCTCCATCGAGGCCGCCGAGGGCGTGACCACCGGCATTTCTGCCGCCGACCGGGCGCAAACGATCCAGGTGGCGGTGGCCCGCCATGCCACACCAGACGATCTGGTCCAGCCTGGCCACATCTTTCCACTGCAGGCCGTCGACGGCGGCGTGCTCATGCGCGCGGGCCATACCGAAGCCGGTTGCGACCTGGCAGCCATGGCAGGTTGTGCGCCAGCGGCCATGATCTGCGAGATCATGAAAGACGACGGCACCATGGCGCGCTTGCCCGACCTGCAGCTGTTTGCTGCCGAGCACGGCCTCAAGATTGGCACCATTGCCGATTTGATCCACCACCGCAGCAGTACCGAGTCGCTGGTCGAGCACCTGGGTCAGCGGCCGATGAAGACCGCTTTTGGCGAATTCACAGCGCATGCTTTCAGGGACAAAACCGCGCATGGCGTGCATCTGGCGCTGGTCAAAGGCCAGTGGGCTGCGGATGAAACCGTGCTGGCGCGCGTGCACGAGCCGCTGTCGGTCTTCGATGCCCTCGAAGTAGGCCGCACCATGCACTCCTGGAGCCTGGACGCCAGCCTGGCCCGTGTGGCCACAGAAGGCAAGGGCGTGGTGGTGTTTCTGAACTGTGGTGAAAGCGCTGAGCAGTTGCTGGCCCAATTTGACGGCACGGCTCGCGCCAGCCATGGCCCGGAGCGCGGCCGCATGGACCTGCGCAACTACGGGGTCGGCGCACAGATCCTGCGCGAATGCGGCGTCCACAAAATGAACTTGCTGGGCACCCCCCGGCGCATGCCCAGCATGACCGGTTATGGCCTGGAAATTGTCGGCTACGTGACGCCCTGACCCCTTTTACTGAACAGGAAACTTCCCATGCTGATTGCCGACCAAGGCGCGCTTGCTGCCACCGACCCCCGCCTGAACGGGAAAAGCCTCACCATTGGCATCGTCCAGGCACGCTTCAACGCCGACATCACCAACGCGCTGGCGCAAGCCTGCCGCGCCGAACTGCTGGCTTTGGGTGTAGAAGAAAAGAATATCACCCTGGTCCAGGTGCCCGGCGCGCTGGAGGTGCCGGTAGCGCTGCAAGCGCTGGCCGAGCAGCTCAAGTACCACGCGCTGGTGGCTTTGGGCTGCATCATTCGCGGTGAAACCTACCACTTTGAACTGGTCGCCAACGAGTCTGGCGCCAGCGTCAGTCGGATTGCACTCGACTACCAGATCCCAATTGCCAACGCCATCCTCACCACCGAGGACATGGCCCAAGCCGTGGCCCGGCAAACCGACAAGGGCCGCGACGCCGCCCGCGTAGCCGTTGAAATGGCCAACTTACTGGAAGAAATTGCATGAGCGAATCGAGCCACCCCCAACCCTCTACCCGGCCACCGCGCCAGCCTCGCAAAGGGCTGACCAGCACCGGCGTGCGCAAGGCCGCCAGCAAATCCGAGCGCTCACGCGCACGTGAATTTGCCGTGCAAGCCCTGTACCAGGTGCTGGTGGGCAAGAACGATGTCGCGTCGGTGGACGCTTTCACCCGTGATCTGGCGGGCTTCAGCAAGGCCGACAGCGTGCATTTTGATGCCCTGCTACATGGCAGTGCCGAGCAGGCAGAACAGCTGGATGCGCTGATCCTGCCCTTGCTCGACCGCAAACTCGCAGAAATTTCCCCAGTCGAACATGCGGTGATGTGGATTGGTGCCTATGAACTGCAGCACTGCCTGGACGTGCCCTGGCGTGTGGTGCTCAATGAATGCGTGGAGCTCGCCAAAGAATTTGGTGGCACCGATGGCCACAAGTACGTTAACGGCGTGCTCAATGGCCTGGCCCGCCAGTTGCGCCAGGCCGAGGTGACTGCCGACCAGGACAAAGCCCGCTAGCCTCGCCATGCGAATCTCACAACGTGCCCAACACATTGAGCCGTTTTATGTGATGGAGGTGGGCAAGGCCGCCAGCGCCCTGGCAGCGCAAGTGGCGCAGTCTGACAGGCCCATGATTTTCCTGAATATTGGCGAGCCTGACTTCACCGCCCCGCCATTGGTGCAGCAGGCGGCCATGCGCGCCATCCATGACGGCAGGACACAGTACACCCCGGCGACCGGCCTGCCTGAGTTGCGCGAGTGCATCAGCGCCTGGTACCGCAGCCAGTTGGGGGTGACGGTTCCGGCCAGCCGCATTGTGGTCACCGCCGGTGCCTCAGCGGCTTTGCAACTGGCTTGCCTGGCCCTATTGGACCCTGGCGACGAGGTGCTGATGTCCGACCCCGGTTACCCGTGCAACAGGCATTTTGTGACTGCTGCAGATGCCACTGCGGTGCTGGTTCCGACCACGGCGGCCGAGCGTTTTCAGCTCAGTGCCGACAAGGTGCTGGCGGCCTGGAACCCACGAACGCGCGGCGTGTTGCTGGCCTCGCCCTCCAACCCCACCGGCACCTCGATGGCACCCGACGAACTGCGTCGCATTCACGCGCTGGTGAGCCAGCGCGGTGGCATCACCCTGGTCGACGAAATTTATCTCGGGCTGAGCCATGACGACAACTATGGCCAGACGGCCCTGGCGCTGGATGACCAGATCATCAGCATCAACAGTTTCAGCAAGTACTTCCATATGACCGGCTGGCGTCTGGGCTGGATGGTGGTGCCGGAGGCGCTGGTTGCGGTCATCGAGCGCTTGGCGCAAAACCTGTTTATCTGCCCCAGCACCATTGCCCAATACGCCGCTCTGGCCTGTTTTGAGTCCGACAGCATGGCTGAATTCGAGCGCCGCCGGGCCGAGTTCAAGGCCCGCCGCGACTACTTTATTCCGGCGCTCAACGCGCTTGGACTCAAGGTTCCGGTGATGCCCGACGGCGCCTTTTATGCCTGGGCCGACTGCACGGCAGCTTGCCAGAAACTGGGCGTGAACGGCAGTTGGGAACTGGCCTTTGAGCTGATGCACCGGGCCCATGTGGCGGTGACCCCGGGGCGCGACTTCGGCCACGCCGAGACCGGGCATTTCATCCGTTTTTCCACGGCCAATTCCATGACGCAACTGCACAGCGCCATCGACCGACTCAAGTTGCTGCTGGCATGAACACACAGCGCCCCGATAACGAGACCTTCAGCTGGCCGGTGCGCGTGTACTGGGAAGACACCGACGCTGGCGGCATTGTGTTTTACGCCAATTACCTGAAGTTTTTTGAGCGTGCGCGCACCGAATGGCTGCGCGCCAAGGGCATCGGCCAACAGGCCTTGAAAGAAGCCACGGGTGGCATGTTCGTGGTCGGCGAGGCGAAGGTACGGTTTCTCAAAAGCGCCCGGCTCGACGATGAACTTCTGGTTACAACTTCGCTGCTGAATGCCGGGCGTGCCTCCATGACAATCCATCAACAGGCGCTGTTGAAGTCAGCCGACGGGCCGGTGCTGCTGTGCGAGGCCACCATTCGTGCCGGCTGGGTCCAGTCCAGCACGCTGAAACCTGACAGAATTCCGACACACATCCTCCACGCACTCACATAAACCAAGCATGAACCAAGACCTTTCCATATTCCAACTGGTACTCAACGCCAGCCTGGTGGTGCAGTTGGTGATGCTGCTGCTGATCAGCGTCTCCATTGCCAGCTGGGCCGCCATTTTTCGCAAGCTGTTCTCGCTGGGCAAAGTCAAGGCGCTCAACGACAGTTTTGAGCGCGACTTCTGGTCGGGCAGCAGCCTGAACGACCTGTTTGCAGCCGCGGCCCAGAACGCCCGCCAGGGTGGCCCGATGGAGCGTATTTTTGCCAGCGGCATGCGCGAATACCAGAAACTGCGCGAGCGCCACATCACCGATGCCGGCACCCTGATGGACGGTGCCCGACGCGCCATGCGCGCCAGTTTTCAGCGCGAGATGGATGTGATAGAGACCCATTTGTCGTTTCTGGCCTCGGTCGGCTCGGTGTCGCCCTACGTGGGTTTGTTTGGCACGGTGTGGGGCATCATGCATGCCTTTACCGGTCTGGCCGCCCTGACCCAGGTGACACTGGCTTCGGTGGCACCGGGCATTGCCGAGGCCCTGGTGGCCACCGCCATTGGCCTGTTTGCGGCCATTCCGGCGGTGGTGGCCTACAACCGCTTTGCGCGTGATATTGACCGCATTGCGATCCGGCTGGAAACCTTCATTGAAGAGTTTTCCAACATCCTGCAGCGCAATGTGGGCGCGCAATCGGCCTCGGGGCATTAGTACTGCCGCTCAGAACTGGAGGAACAAAATGGAAACGATGGATTTTTCTGACTGGCTAGGCGAGAGAAGGCGACATAGCCCTAGCTATGGCAACGACGAACAACGACGTCAGGCGGGAAAAGACGCGTTTTCATGTTCCTGCATTTCTGAGCGGCGGTACTAGCCGTGGCCGCCGTTGTCAGCCGCGGCCGCGGTCGCCGCACCATCAACGAAATCAACATGGTGCCCTTCATCGACGTGATGCTGGTGTTGCTGATCATCTTCATGGTCACGGCGCCCCTGATTGCCCCCAGCATGATCAACCTGCCCAGCGTCGGCAAGGCCGCTGGCCAGCCCGACCAGGTGATCCAGATCGTGATTGGCAAGGACGAAGCGCTGCAGCTCAAGCTCAAGGACCAAACCACTTCGCTGCGCCTGCAGGACATCACCAGCGCGGTCAAACAAGCCCAAGGCGGCGTCGCCAACACAGCAGTGGTCATCAGCGCCGACAAGTCCGTCAAATACGAAGCTGTGGTGCGCGTCATGGACACCTTGCAGCGCGCCGGCATTGCCCGTGTTGGCCTGTCGGTGCAACAGGCACCTTGACCTGATCGCCATGCACGCTGCAGCCGATCGACTTGAATTTGCGCCACCAGACGTCCCCGGGGTCGTGCGCGCCTTCATGCTGGCGCTGCTAGCGCACGGCCTGCTGGTGGCGGCGTTGACCGCAGGTGTGCAATGGAAACGGGAGTCGAAAATCATCTCGGCAGAGGCTGAACTCTGGGCTGCGGTACCTGTGGCGGCGGCACCCATGCTGCAGCAGCCCCCACCCGAGCCGGTGCTTCCAGAAAAGCCCGAACCTGTGCCTCCTCCTGTGCCCGTGCCGGAACCCGTGGTGACGCCGCCCAAGGTCGATATCGCCCTCGAGCAGGACAAAAAGCGCATCCAAAAAGCAAAACAACTTGCGCTTGAACAACAGCAGGAAAAACTCAAACAAGCCAAGCTGCAACAAGAAAAGGCCAAGGAAACCAGGCTTAAGGCTGAGCAAATGAAACAGGCCCTGGCAGACAAAGCCAAACTGGCACAAGAGAAAAAACTGGCCGAGCAGCAAGCCCGACAGCTGCAAGCCCAGCGCGATCAAAATTTGCAGCGCATGGCCGGGCTGGCCGGCGCCAGCGGCGCGCCGGGTGCCACCGGAAAAGCGCTTCAATCTGCCGGCCCTTCGGCCAGTTATGCCGGGCGCGTGATCGCCCGGGTCAAGCCTAATATCGTATTCACCGAAGCCATCAGCGGCAACCCAACTGCCGTGGTCGAAGTGCGTGCGTCGTCAGACGGCACCATCATGTCGCGCAAATTGACGCAATCCAGCGGCGTCAAAGAATGGGATGAAGCGGTGCTGCGCGCCATCGACAAGACCGAGGTGCTGCCACGCGACACCGATGGCCGCGTACCGTCGCCGCTGTTGATCAGCTTCCGGCCCAAAGATTAGCGATCACTCGTAAACGATTTCGGCACTCCCCGGAGCTGCCTGGGCCCACCAGCTCGCCAGTGCGGCATTGCTGGGGTAAAACCTGGCCTGCTCGCCCAACTGCAATTCGGCTTGGGCTGCGCCGTCTTCACCCATACAACGCAGGGACAGCCGCACAGCCAGACCCCGCCACAGTTCGCCCTGCTCGGTCACCTCTTTTTGCGCCGGAAAATCTCTCAGCAAGCGCGCCATGTCAAGCTTCAGGCCCTGTGGCCCGGTCGGGGCGCGCACACGCAGGTACTTGCCAAAGCGGCAGCGCGCCTGCTCCAGGTCCCAGATTTGCGTCACCGTGAGTTGCATGCCGCCCGAAAAGCGGTCAGGCTGCTGCTTGCCCATGACGATGACCAGCTCATCGTCCTTGAACAAGTCCTTGTGTGCGGTGATCAGCGCCTCGTCGGCGCGGGCTTCAATCACCCCCGAGGCATCATCTAGCTTGAACAGTGCCAGCTTGCCGCGCTGGCCATTGATGACACGAAAGTCGGTGATGATGCCGGCCAGCAACTGCGGCTCGCGGGTGTCGATCAGGTCAGCAATCGGGCGTTTGGCAAAACGTCGTACCTCGGTCACCACTTCGTCGAACAAATGCCCTGACAAATAAAAACCGACGGCAGTTTTTTCATAGATCAGGCGCTCTTTCACACCCCAGGGCGTGGCCTGCACCTGCGCAGGCTCCTGCGAGCTGGAGCCATGCGCGTCGCCGTCACCCATGTCAAACAGGCTGCATTGGTTGGCATTGGCCAGCGTCGCGGCACCAAACTCAAAGGCCAGATCGACACTGGCCATCAGGCTGGCGCGGTTGCGCTCAATGGCATCAAAAGCTCCGGCCTTGATCAGCGCCTCGACTGTGCGTTTATTGATGCGACTGCGGTCCACCCGGGCACAAAAGTCAAACAGGCTCTTGAACGGCCCAACCGTGTCACCGTTGGGCCCCACACCCCGGCCCTCGCGCGCGGCCACAATCGCCTCGATGGCCTGCTGGCCGCTGCCCTTGATGGCGCTCAGCCCATATCGAATGACTTTGTCAGAAATCGGCTCGAAGCGACTCACGCCGCGGTTTACATCGGGCGACTCAAAGCTCAGGCCCATTTTGATGGCGTCTTCGAGCAAGACCTTGAGCTTGTCGGTGTCGTCCATTTCCACCGTCATGTTGGCGCAGAAAAACTCCGCCGTGTAGTGCACCTTGAGCCAGGCCGTGTGGTAGGCCAACAGCGAATAGGCAGCGGCGTGGGACTTGTTGAAGCCATAACCGGCAAATTTTTCCATCAGGTCAAAGACCTCGTCGGCCTTGTCCTGCTGGATGTCGTTTTTCAACGCGCCGTCGCGGAAAATCTGGCGGTGCCGCGCCATTTCGTCGGCGTCTTTCTTGCCCATGGCGCGGCGCAGCATGTCGGCACCGCCAAGCGAGTAACCGCCCAGAATCTGCGCGGTCTGCATCACCTGCTCCTGGTAGACCATGATGCCGTAGGTCTCAGACAGCATGTTGGCCACCAGCGGGTGCGGGTACTCGACCACCTCGCGACCATGCTTGCGCGCCACAAAGCTCGGGATCAGGTCCATGGGGCCAGGCCGGTACAAGGCGTTCAGGGCAATCAGGTCTTCCAGACGCGTGGGTTTGGCGTCACGCAACATGCCCTGCATGCCGCGACTTTCAAACTGGAACACCGCCTCGGTCTTGCCGTCCTGAAACAGCTTGTAGGTGGCCTTGTCATCCAATGGCAGGTTCTCGAAGGCAAAATTTTCCTGGCCAGCATGGCGCTTGACGATGAATTCACGGGCAATTTCCAGAATGGTGAGCGTGGCCAAGCCCAAAAAGTCAAATTTGACCAGTCCCACAGACTCGACGTCGTTTTTGTCGTACTGGCTCACCGCCGAGTCGCTGCCGGGCTGCTGGTAGAGCGGACAAAAATCGGTCAGTTTGCCCGGCGCAATCAAGACACCCCCGGCGTGCATGCCAATGTTGCGCGTCATACCCTCCAGCTTGCGCGCCAGTTCCAGCAGGGTGCGCACGTCTTCTTCCTTGGCTTCGCGCTCGGCCAGAATGGGCTCGGCCTCTACCGCATAGACCAGCTTGTCGTCTGGTCTGCGGTCGGGAGGTGGCAGTTGCAGGGTCACGGCCACGCCGGGTTTGTTGGGAATGAGCTTGCTGATGCCGTCGCAAAAGGTGTAGCTCATGTCCAGCACCCGGCCCACGTCGCGAATCGCCGCGCGCGCCGCCATGGTGCCAAAGGTGGCGATCTGGCTGACCGCGTCCTTGCCGTATTTTTCCTTCACGTAGTCAATCACGCGGTCGCGGTTGCCTTGGCAAAAGTCGATATCGAAGTCGGGCATGGAGACCCGTTCCGGGTTTAAAAAGCGCTCAAACAGCAAGTTGTATTGCAGCGGGTCGAGGTCGGTGATCTTGAGGGCGTAAGCCACCAGCGAACCGGCACCGGAACCGCGTCCCGGACCAACCGGACAGCCATTGTTTTTTGCCCAGTTGATGAAGTCACCCACAATCAGAAAATAGCCTGGAAAGCCCATTTTCAGGATGGTATTGAGCTCAAATTCGAGCCGCTCCACATAACGCGGCATCTCGACTTCACGCTGCACCAGATCGGGGTACAGATGCGCCATGCGCTCCTTGAGCCCTTCATACGAGACGTAGCGAAAGTACGCGTCGGCCCCCATGACCACGCCGTTCACTGGCGGAATCGGAAAATCGGGCAGTTGCGGCTTGCCCAGCACCAGACTCAGGTTGCAACGCCTGGCGATCTCCACGCTGTTGGCCAGCGCCGAGGGAACATCGACAAACAAGGCCTGCATCTCGGCGCTGGTCTTGAAGTACTGGTCACGTGTGAAGCGACGCACACGCCTCGGGTTGGCCAGCATTTCGCCCTCGGCAATACACACCCGCGCCTCGTGGGCTTCAAAATCTTCGGGTGCCTGGAACTGAACCGGATGCGTGGCTACCACCGGCAAACCCATGCGCTGTGCCAATTGCACCGCAGCCGTCACCTGCAATTCGTCTTCAGGGCGCCCGGCGCGTTGCAGCTCCAGATAAAAGCGGTGCGTAAACACGCCGCCCAACTGCAGCGCGGCATCCAGCGCCCGGGTCTCGTCGCCTTGCAGCAGCGCCTGCCCGACCGGGCCTGCTTGGGCACCCGACAGACAAATGAGCCCGCGATTGAGTTCCTTGAGCCAGGCCAGGCTGACCGTGGCTTGTGCCTTGCCGCCATTTTGGGTCCAGGCGCGCGCCAGCAATTCAGACAGATTCAGGTAACCGGCGTGGCTTTGCACCAGCAACAACACACGTGACAGCTGCCCCCCTTCCTTGCCCAGACCCTCGAGCCAGACTTCGGCGCCAATGAGGGGTTTGACCCCGCGCTTGCGGCCTTCCTTGTAGAACTTGATGGCACCAAACAGGTTGCTCAGGTCGGTGATGGCCAGAGCCGGTTGGCCATCTGCAGCTGCGGCCTTGACCACTTCGTCAATGCGGGTGGTGCCATCAATGACGGAAAATTCGGTATGCAGGCGTAAGTGAACAAACATGGATCTTCTAGTATGATATTTAAAGCAAATCACGCTGCAAGCGAGCAGTTTGCAGTGAACAGTTGGATTGTAAGAATACCCATAAGGCGACTACCGTGAAGATTCTCGTGGTTGATGATCATGCGCTCGTTCGGGAAGGGCTTTACCAGGTGCTTCAGGGTCTTGACCCCCTGGAAGCCACAGAGGTGCTGCAAGCGGCCACCTGCACCCGAGCGCTGGAACTGGCGCATTTCAATCCTGATCTGGACCTGGTGCTGCTGGACTACCTGCTACCCGACATGAACGGCTTGGCCGGATTGGAAATTTTTGGGCAGCGACACCCTGAACTACCCGTTGTCATTTTGTCAGGCTCGGCCAACCCCACCGTGGTGCAACAAGCCATGACGCTCGGAGCGGCCGGTTTTATTACCAAATCCAGTTTAAGCGACACCTTGCTCAACGCCCTGCGACAAATTCTGGCCGGCGAGCCTTACCAGTCCGAGGAATCGAGTCTCCTGAGCCAGGCCGCCGATGGGGAGCCAAGCAAATGGAGCGTCCCGCCGGTGCTCAGTCCACGGCAACAAGAGGTGCTGCTGCTGCTGATCAATGGCCTGACCAACCGCCAGATCTGCGAAAAACTGTCGCTGGGTTCTGAAACCGTGAAATTTCATGTCAGCAATATCTTGCGGATTTTTGGTGCCCGTACCCGTACCCAGGCCGCGTTGGAGGCAAAACGCTGGGGCTACGCGCCGGTACCGGCACCAGCCTCGCGCTGATCCTTCAGCAGATGACGCAACAAGCTGCGTAATTTGGCCGGGCGCACCGGTTTGTGCAACAGCGTCAGTTGCGCCTGCTCCGCGGCCAGAATCACATCCGGGTCGATGTCGCCGCTGATGAGACAGGCCGGCACCGGGAACCCCAATTGCTCGCGCAAGCGTGCCACCACCAGAATCCCATTCAACGGCTCGTTGAGTCGGTAGTCACTGATGATCAAAGCGGGCAAAACGCCTTGTTCGATCACACTTTGGGCACTTTTCAGGTCGCTTGCTTCGGCCACCGTGGTGCCCCAGCTCTGCAGCAAACCCACCAGGGCCTGACGCACCAGCTCGTCGTCTTCCACCACCAACACGGTCGCTTGAAAACCATCAGACACAGGCGTTGGCTCAGCATCTGCGAAGGTCATGGTCTTGTCCGGCTTGACCTTGGGCAGCGTAATGCAAAAACGTGTTCCCACACCCAAACGTGACGAAAGCGTCAGCGGATGTGTCAATAAACGGCAGCTTCGCTGCACAATACTCAGCCCCAGGCCCATGCCCAGACTGCGCTGCCTGCCCGGATTGTCCACCTGGTAAAACTCTTTAAAGACGTCTTGCTGATGCTCAGGCGCAATCCCCAAACCACTGTCCCACACCTCGATGCGGGCCTGTGCTCTGCGGCCAGGGGAACGGCAGGCGACCAGAACCCCACCCTTTTCGGTATAGCGCAAAGCATTGCTCACCAAGTTGAGAAAAATGCGGTACAGCAAGGCCGGATCGCTTCTGACCCAAATTGAACAAGGGCGGATGCGCAGCTGCAAGCCCCGATCGTGGGCCAACGGTGCCAGGTCTTGCTCCAGGCGATCAAACAGGTCCATCAGGGGAAATTTTTCAAACTGCACCTGCACGGCCTTGGCCTCCAGGCGCGAGATGTCGAGCAAACCGTCCAGCAAATTTTGCACCGCACTCACCGACGCCTGCAGGTTGGCAACCAATTGGGTCGTCTGCGCATCATGCGACAGCTGACCCAGCCGGGCGATGAACATCCCCAGCGCATGCACCGGCTGGCGCAGATCATGGCTTGCAGCGGCCAAAAACTGCGACTTCGCCTGCGTTGCCAATTCGGCCTCCTCCTTTTTTTCACGCAAGGCTTGGGTCACGGTGCTGACCTGGTACTCCAGTTCATGACGCGCACCTGCCAGCCGAGCGGCCATCTGGATCAGGTTGTTCTGCAAATCGCGCAGCGGATCCTGCGGCGACGTCTGCGCCTGCACCTGGGCCGCAGCCGAAAAATCACCATTGCCGATGCGCTCAATCAAATGCGACACCCGCATCATCGGCCGGATCACCCCGGTACTGAGTCTGACCGCCAATACCAAGCCAAACAGCAGTCCGAAAGCGCTGATCAAACCACCCAGCAGGAGGATGTCCCGTTGTTGCGCCGACACCGACTCACGCGACAAGCTCACCACCACATGACCCAGAGGGACGGCCTGTACCTGGCCTGGCTGGCTGGCATCTTCGTACAAATCGTCGAGCTTGATGCCACTGGAAAAAACCGGTTGTGTCAGCACGTCGAACAAGCCCTGCGCATCAACCCGCTGCGCCTCCACGCTGGAAAATGGCGGTGACACGTCATCCCGAGCTACTCCTGCGCTCGCCAAGGCTTGGCCTTGTGGGTCAAAAACAGCGACCCAACGCACGTCCGATTCCCGCAGAGCGCCACGCGCCAGGGCTTGCAACTGTTCCTTATTCCCCGAAAACAAGCCAAACTCGCTGGCCAAAGCCAGCTGTCGCGCCACCGAGCGGCTGCGCAATTGGTAAGACGCGTTGATGTCGTCGAAACGTGACATCAAAAAAACGACCGTTAACAGCACGCCCAGCAGTGACACAGGCAACAAAGCAGCCACCAGCATACGCACCCGGATGCCCGGCGTCCTCATGGCTGCTTCTCCTGGCTCTTCAACGCTGTGGTCAGGGTCTGCACATCCAGTGACAAGCCCAACACCCGGGCCACCTGCTCGTTGACGCTGATTTCAAAATCAAGCGGCTCCAAAGCCATCTCAGGCAAGGGCCGATTGGCCAGCGCACCAAGCACCCACTGCGCGGCCTGCTTACCCACCTGCGGCGGCGTGCTGTAGACCGCAAGCAAAGCCCCGGCACGCACATAAGCAGGAGAAAAAGCAAACAAGGGAACCTTTTTCCTGATCGAGGTCATCAGAATATTCTGCAGGCTGCTGCTATTGAACACCAGCGGATCGGCCAGTGCCAACAGCACATCGCTGCCGTCAAGGGCAGACTGCAAGGCAGCAAACAACACCGTCTCTTGGTCGAGTCGAACCTCTTGCAGGGCCAGGCCCTGGCTGCTGGCCAGTGAACGCAGCGCCGACGCTTTGATCAGGGAATCCGGACCCCACAGCACACCCAGACGCCTGGCTTTGGGCAGGGCCACACGAATCAGTGCCAGCTGGCGATGCAGCGGTTGGTCGAGTTCGAGGACATTGAACCGGGCCGAAGCCTTGCGACCGGAAGCGAGCAGCAGGCGCTCAAAACTGCTGCGCGGTAGCAGGGCATTGAGCACCGGTGCTTTGAGCGGCGTCCGGGCGAGGGCCGTAGCAGCCTCTGTCCCCAGCCCCACCCATACCTTGACAGCCGACAAGCTGGCATCAGGCAGCGCCGCCAACTCAGCCGGGTTCCATATGCCAACGGCAAAATACGGGACACCCTGACGGGCCAAGCCGTTAAGCAAGGCCTGTGTGGCGTCCAGGTATGGCGCACTGTTCTGACTTTGAACGATGCCGACCTGGACCTCCGGAATTTGCGCGGCGCCGGGCAGTGCCAACAAGCACAGGCCCAGTGCGAACAAAAACCCGCGCAAACGCTGTGCCATGGCAGCTTCAGTTGTCGATGCGCAGCGTCACAAAGGCGCGGCGTTGAAACAAGAATTCTTTGGCAAAGTCAACATAGGCTTGCCCCTGGTTTTGCACTGTCAACGCCAACTCACCGGTCCGACTGCCAAGACGCAGCGACTTGCTCAGGCGCCAGTCGGTGCGGTTGATGTATTGCCGGAAATCACCCGACTTTTGTATCAACAATGGCTCGCTGTATTGGTGGCTGACAGAAAATTGCAGGCCCGACGGCAGTTGCTGGGTCAGGAACAAGGTGCTTGTCGACTCTGGCACTGCCATGCGCACCTGGGCGCCCTTCGGCGAATTCGGAGCAGCAATCCGCGAAAAGGTCTGGTTAAAGCCCAGTTTTGCACCGGGCCAGGGCTGACCGTTCCATTGCAACTCCAGGCCCCGAACAGAAAAATTGAAAAGGTTGGTGTAATCTCTCGGCGCATAGGTGTTGCCGTCCAGTTGCACTAAATAGGGAACGCTGTATATCAAACCAGTCAGTGACTCGTCAAAAACACGAATGTCGAGAGCCGACTTGAGCCACGGGAAAGTGCCCAAGTACCCCAACTCCCGGGTCAACAAGGCTTCAGGATCGACATTGCCACGCGCCAAAAATGTCACGCCGAGCAATTTCTGATTCAAGGTGTAGCGAACATCAGCCCGGCGCTCGTACATACTTGGCGGACGGAACGAACGGGAGATGCCAGCGCGCAGGGTTTGCTCGGGTGTCACGTGCCAGTTCAACATCAGTCGGGGAGCCAGGCTGGAGCCACTGACACCGCTGTGCTCCGCCATGACACCTGCGTTGAGCAGCAGGTCCGGGCGCAAGCGCCATTCGGCGTGGGTGAACAAACGCGTGAAGTCGTCCACAATATCTTCAGACGTGTTGTACACGGCTTGCGAGGTGATGGACTCGCGTCGTAACTCTGCACCCCAGACCATGCGCACCGCCGGACTGAGCCGAAGGGTGTGCTGCGCCGTCAGGGTCGTGTTGCTGGTGATCCCACTGGCATCGAGATTCAAACCAGGAATGGGCAGGTAGGGCACCACATCACGGTAGCTTTCCTGGTTATGCGACAAGCTGAGAAGCAGGTCCTGATCCGGGCTCAATACTTCTTTCCAGTCGATTTGTACGAATTTGTTGTCAAAAGAGGTGTCACGGGCGTCGGGAATCTTCTTGTTTGCAAATCCTTTGCCTGAAGCAATGCTCATCCAGCCGGCACTGAGCTGCACATTGCTGCTGCCTGAGAGCTGCCAGTCCGACCTGAAATTGACGCGCTGGACCCGGTTGTGGCCATTGGCCCCACTCAGGCCATCGTCACCGCGCTCGTCCATGGAAAGCCGCATGCTGCTGTTGTCGCTGCGCCAGCCCAAACCCAACTGGGTGTCCTGAATCCCGTTTTCACCTCGTGTGAGTGCAGCGCGTGGCCCCAGCGTGTCCGCGCTGTGCCGGGTCACAATATTGACCACGCCCATCATGGCGCGCGCACCGTAAGCCACAGAGTTGGAGCCACGCAGCACTTCAATGCGCTCAATGTCCTCGAGCATCACCGTCATCAGACCGGGCGCCACACTGCCAGAAAAATAATTGGAATAGACCGAGCGGCCATCCACCAGCACCTGGATCCAGGCAGAA
>JAQSDS010000395.1 GCA_029946045.1 Rhodoferax sp. | reverse complement strand
AAAGAAACCGCTGGTGTAGCCGCGGTTGGCCAGCCCTTCGAGTTGCCCTAGCAAGGCCGGGTCCAGATCGCGCCCAGCCACCGCGTCGTCAATGGCACGGCGGTAGCTTTGCACCGTGCGCGCCACGTAATACGGGCTTTTGGTGCGGCCCTCGATCTTGAGCGAATCGACACCTATGTCCACCAGACGTTTGACGTGCTCGATGGCGCGCAGGTCCTTGCTGTTCATCACGTAGGTGCCGTGCTCGTCTTCCTCAATCGGCATGTAGCTGCCCGCGCGCTGGCTTTCCTCGATCAGGTAGACCTCGTCGGCATTGGATGAGCGCGCGATGGCTTCCTGCTCGCGCGCGTCAGCAGCGTGCTGGGTCAGCACATCACCCGACGCATCGACCACGCCTTTTTGCGTCTTGTAGTCCCAGCGGCAGGAATTGGTGCAACTGCCCTGGTTGGCGTCGCGGTGGTTGAAGTAGCCCGACAGCAGGCAGCGACCCGAATAGGCAATACACAAGGCGCCGTGCACAAACACTTCGAGTTCGGTGTCCGGACAGTCCTGGCGAATCTGTGCCACCTGGTCCAAAGACAACTCGCGCGACAAAATCACCCGGCTGATGCCCACGGTCTTCCAGAACCTGACAGCGGCAGAATTGACTGTATTGGCCTGTACCGACAGATGGATTTCCATCTCGGGCCAGGTTTCGCGCACCATCATGATGAGGCCGGGGTCCGACATGATCATGGCGTCGGGCTTGAGCGCAATCACCGGCGCCATGTTGTCGATGTAGCTTCTGATCTTGTTGCCGTGCGGGAAGATGTTGGACACCAGGAAAAACTTGGCTCCCTTGGCGTGCGCTGTGTCAATGCCCTGCTTCAAGACCGCTATGTCGCCAAAGTCGTTGTTGCGAACGCGCAAAGAGTAGCGCGGCTGACCGGCATAAATGGCGGTAGCGCCAAAAGCCAACGCTGTTTCCAGCATGGTCAGCGAGCCGGCCGGGGCCAGCAGTTCAGGGGTTTTCATGCTGCGTGTCCATTCAGGCTTGCGCTGCAATGGGTGGCAATACGTGCTGTACATCGCCGCACTGGGCACGCTGGCGCAGCGCGTGTTCCATCACCACCAGCGCCAGCATGGCTTCCAGAATCGGCGTGGCGCGAATGCCCACGCAGGGGTCGTGACGGCCCTTGGTGACCACCTCAGTGGGCTGGCCCGCCGTGTCGATCGACATGCGAGGCGTCAAAATGGAGCTGGTCGGCTTGATGGCCACCGACACCTCCAGGTCTTGCCCGCTGGTGATACCGCCAAGCACGCCACCGGCGTTGTTGCCCATAAAACCTTGCGGCGTGAGCGAATCACCATGGGTGCTGCCACGTTGCGCCACGCTGGCAAAACCGGCGCCAATTTCCACCCCCTTGACGGCATTGACGCCCATCATGGCGTAAGCAATGTCGGCGTCCATCTTGTCGAACAGCGGTTCACCCAGACCCACCGGCACCCTGGATGCCGAGACCCGCAGGCGCGCACCGCAGGAGTCACCCCCCTTGCGCAGTTCGCTCATATAGGCTTCCAACCTGGAGACATCGGCGATTGGTGCAAAAAACGGGTTGTTCGGCACGTGGTCCCACGACTCGAAGGCAATCGGCAACTCGCCAATTTGCGTCATACAACCGCGAAACACCGTGCCGTAGGCTTCAAACAGCCATTTTTTGGCGACCGCACCAGCTGCCACCATGGGCGCGGTCATGCGCGCGCTGGAGCGGCCACCACCGCGTGGGTCACGAATGCCGTATTTCTGAAAATAGCTGTAGTCGGCGTGACCGGGGCGAAAAGTTTGAACGATATTGCCGTAATCCTTGCTGCGCTGGTCGGTGTTTTTGATCAGCAGGCAAATCGGGGTGCCGGTGGTTTGACCCTCAAACACACCCGACAAAATTTCGACCGCGTCAGGTTCGTTGCGCTGGGTGACAAACTTGCTGGTGCCTGGGCGGCGCCGGTCGAGGTCAGGCTGAATGTCTGCCTCGCTCAAGCGCATGCCTGGCGGACAGCCGTCGATCACGCAGCCAATGGCCGGGCCGTGGGATTCACCAAAGTTGGTGACTGCGAATAAATTTCCAAAGGTATTGCCGCTCATGGGGCGCGATTATCCCAGAGCGTGCCCCTACCCGGGGGCCTCAAAGCAAGAATTACAGCTTGGGCGCGTCGGCGGGTTCCTGGCCTTCGGGCCAGTCGTGAATGTAGGCCTTGAGCATCTTGTTCTCAAAGTTTTGGCTGTCCACCACGGCGCGGGCCACGTCGTGGAAGCTGATCACACCCATCAGCATTTTTTTGTTCATGACCGGCATGTAGCGCGCATGGCGCTCCAGCATCATGCGGCGCACTTCGTCCATGTCGGTCTCGGTGGTGCAGGTGAGTGGCGAGTCGTCCATGGCCGTGCGCACAATGGTCTTGTCGACCACGCCGCCCATTTTGACCAGCACCTGGGTCAATTCGCGCACGGTGAGCATACCGATGAGTTCGCCATGTTCCATCACCACCAATGAGCCGATATCACGATCAACCATCAACTTGAGGGCGTTCAGCAACAATTCGTCGGGGGTGACGGTATACAGCGTGCCGCCCTTGATGCGCAAAATATCACTGACTTTCATGGTGTTCCTCGTATTGAATGGGTCACAGATGACCAAATAGATACAACGAAATATAGCCCACAATTCAGCCGTCTCCATCAGTGATTTCCAGCAGCTTGCGCTTAATTTTTCAAAAATTGGGGCCACAAGCCTCTTATCTGCCCTGAAAGGCCTCCATGCCCGGCTACTCCGATCCAGGTTTTGACACCCTCGCCCTGCACGCCGGCGCGGCGCCCGACCCCGCCACGGGTGCTCGCGCCGTGCCGATCTACCTCACCACCTCGTTTGTCTTCGAGTCCAGCGACCATGCCCAGTCACTGTTCAACCTGGAGCGCGCCGGCCATGTTTACAGCCGCATCAGCAACCCAACCAATGCGGTTCTGGAACAGCGCATCAGCGCTTTGGAGGGCGGCATTGGCGCGATTGCGGTGGCCAGCGGCCAGGCCGCACTGCACCTGAGCATTGCCACGCTGATGGGCGCTGGTAGCCACATCGTGGCCAGCACCGCGCTGTATGGTGGTAGCCAGAACCTGCTGCATTACACGTTGCGCCGCTTTGGCATCGAGACCACCTTTGTCAAACCCGGCGACATCGACGGCTGGCGCGCCGCCGTGCGGCCCAACACCCGGCTCTTTTTTGGCGAAACGGTGGGCAACCCGGGGCTCGACGTGCTGGACATTCCCAGCGTCAGCGCGATAGCCCATGAAACCGGCGTGCCGCTGCTGGTGGACTCGACCCTGACCACGCCCTGGCTGATGAAGCCATTCGAGCACGGTGCCGACCTGGTCTACCACTCGGCCACCAAGTTCCTCAGCGGCCACGGCACGGTGATCGGCGGGCTGGTAGTGGACGGCGGCAGTTTTGACTGGGATGCGTCTGGCCGGTTCCCGGAGCTGTGCCAACCCTACGACGGCTTTCACAACATGGTGTTCTCAGAGGAATCCAGCGTCGGCGCGTTTTTGCTGCGCGCCCGTCGTGAAGGCCTGCGCGACTTTGGCGCCTGCCTGTCACCGCACTCGGCCTGGCTCATTTTGCAGGGCATGGAAACCCTGCCGCTGCGCATGGCACGCCACATGAGCAACACGCAAAAAGTGGTCGAATTCCTGGCCAGCCAGCCCTTTGTGGCGCGTGTCGGCCACCCCATGCTCGACAGCCACCCCAGCCACGCGCTTGCCGCAAAGTTGCTGCCGCGCGGTGCGGGTTCGGTGTTCAGTTTCGACTTGAAGGGCAGCAGGAACCAGGGCAAGGCCTTTGTCGAGGGACTCAAGCTGTTCAGTCACCTGGCCAATGTGGGCGACTGCCGCAGCCTGGTCATTCACCCCGCCAGCACCACGCATTTCCGGATGGACGATGCGGCCCTGGCCAGTGCGGGCATCACCCAGGGAACGATCCGCCTGAGCATCGGGCTGGAAGACCCAGATGATTTGATTGACGACATAAAACGGGCCCTGAAAGCCGCGGAGAAAACAGCATGATGCTTACCGTCAACGGTCACCCCAGCTACTGCTACACCGGCGGCAAAGCCTTTGATGCCAGCCAACCCACCGCCATCTTCATCCACGGCGTGCTGGGCGACCACAGCGTCTGGATTCTGCAAACACGCTATCTGGCGCACCACGGCTGGAACGTGATGGCAGTTGATTTGCCCGGCCACTGCCGAAGTGCTGGCGAGCCGCCCGCCAGCGTCGAAGAAGCCGCTGACTTTGTGCTGGCCCTGATGAACGCCGCGGGGCTGGAGAAAGCCGCGCTCATCGGCCACAGTTGGGGTTCGCTGATCGCGTTGGAAGCCGCCGCCAGAGCGCCTGGCCGCGTGAGCCAACTGGTGCTGGTCGGCATCGCTTTCCCCATGCGTGTGTCCCCTGCCCTGTTGCAGGCGTCCGTGACGGAACCCATGAAGGCTCTGGCCATGGTCAACATGTTTTCCCGCTCAACCCTGGCACCACCGCCTTCGGCTCTGGGGCCGGGCACCTGGGTCTATGGCGCCGCCATGGCGCTGGGCCGCCGGGTGCTGGCCAGCAACGCAGCAGTGAATGTTTTTTATACCGGGTTCAAAGCTTGCGACAGCTACCAGAACGGTTTGCAGGCCATGGCCCGAGTCACTTGCCCGGTGCTGTTTGTGTTAGGTGAGGTGGACCAGATGACGCCGCCCAAGGCAGCGCAGGAACTCATCAAACTGGCCCAGGATGCCCGGGTGGTTTATCTGCCATGCGGACACCAGCAGATGAATGAAACGCCTGAGGAAATGCTGGCGGCTTTGACGGCGTTTTTGACCCAATACGAGATGGGGTGAAGCGGAATTTCTCAGTGACTGATACGCCAGGCACCCGATCTTGCCACCGAGTTCCCAACGGATAGACCCGGTCAATTCTGGGGCATTTAAAAAATGGGGAAATCAATGATCAAACGCTTGGAAATCGGGACTCGCATGTCCGAGATGGCGGTACACAATGGCACGGTCTACCTGGCCGGCCAGGTGGCCACCGATCCCACCGAGGACATTCAGGGGCAAACTTCACAGGTTCTGGCTGCGGTCGACACGTTGCTGGCACGCGTCGGCAGTGACAAAAGCAAGATTTTGATGGCCCAGATTTTCCTTGCGGATTTGGTCGACTTTGCCGGCATGAACGCGGTTTGGGATGCCTGGGTTGTGCCCGGCCAGACGCCGCCGCGCGCCACAGTGCAGGCGGCACTGGCTCGACCCGATTGGAAAATCGAGGTCGTGGTCACTGCTGCTGTTTGAATTTTTACCCCAGACGATGGACCCTTTGGCCTGAATTTAGCATCGAAGTCCCGGCACAAATTCCCTGAAATTTCCGGGATTTAAGCGCTGTCTGCCCAGGCGTGTCGCGGCCACAAAGCCAAACAGCGCCATCTAGCCTGATGTCGGCTGTCCCAGCGCCCATCGTATAGCTCCCAATCCGAAGCTTTTATCCCAAAAGCCTGACTGAACAGCGCTTGCAGAACCATGCCAACTTTATGAGAAAACTAGGTGTAAACACTTATAAATCCATAAATTTTTTCCAAATAGAATAATTTGTAGCTTTTTATTTTCATTTTTGAAATATTCATACATCAAATTTTTCTATTTAGTTTATGCGTGATTTTCTTGACCCAACCGATCGGCATCTAACCAAGCTGCTTTCCAGTGATGGGCAGAGCAGTGTGAACGAGCTCGCAGACAAATTGCAGGTCAGTCCGCCCACAGTGCGCGCACGCATCAAGTCCCTGTTGGAAAAAAAGTTGCTGAAAATCGTCGGACTGCTAAATTTGTCGGAGCGACCGGAGCTCATCGCCGCCATTGTGGGCATCAACGCCAATACCCAGGGCCACCTTGACGATCTGATGAAGCAGATCGCTGAGTTGCCATTTGTCACTTCCGTCAGCATCGTTACCGGCCGATTTGATCTGATCGTGGAGGTGCTGGTTACGGGAGATGTTCAGGATTTGTACCGATTTACAAGCGAGCTGCTTCCCCGCGTTACCGAACCTGGGGTCATCACACGCAGTGAAACATTCGTCGTCATGAAGTCACACGACAAATGGGTCAACCTGCCGCATGGATGCTGGGAGAAAAGCGCAGAAAGCATCACCGATGCAGCACCAACCACGCCAAAAAAAATGAACTGTTAAACACTGGTTTCTACCTTGGAGGATGGTCTTCCAAGGAGATTATTTGAGGAGAACGTCAATGAAGAAGTCAATTTTTTTACCCGCGCTATTGCTTTCGTGCATGGCTTATCTGGGTTTGGCAAGCCTCGCTCAGGCATCCACGCTCGACGATATTCAAAAGCGCGGCGAGTTGAGGATTGCGGTCCAAACACAGGGACCTCCATTTTCAATGATCGACAAGAACGGAGAGCGCACAGGCAGTTCAGTGGAACTCGCCAAATTGATGGCCAAGGAAATGAACGTCAAGGTGGTCTTTCTTGATCTTGATTGGGATGGGCTCTTGCCTGCGCTCATTTCCGGCAAAGCCGATTTGCTCGCAGCCGACATGACGCCAACCCTCGCGCGGGCAACAAAGGTGGCATTCAGCAAGCCGTTTATGTATGTCGGACCTGTCGTAGCGGCCAAAGAAGGAAGCAAATTCACCTCCACCAGCGCATGCAAGGCACCTGGCACGAGGATCGCGGTTTTATTCGGCAGCACGGGCGAGAAGCTTGCGAAAACTGTCTTCGAAAAGGGCGTGATCAAGAGTTACAAGGGTGGTGGGACGGTGTTGCTGGATGCGGTGAAGACCGGACAAGCCGACTGCTTGCTCAACGACAGCTCGGCCGTCGCTGGACAGGCGGCTGGATATCCCAAGGGGACATTCAAAATCATGCCTGAAATGCTGGCTAAGGAGCCTTTGGCGTACGCAACGCGCTACGACTCGCTTGACCTCTTGACATGGATGAATCTGTTCATCGACCAGACCACGCTGGACGGTCGTCTTCAAGAAAATATCGACTATTGGGTCAACACGACCAAATGGAAAGAAACTCACTGAGCCATTTCAGTGAGCGCGGAATTGGCTCGGTTAGCGCCGCGCCAATTCCGACACCGTAATCCAACATTCACCGACGCATGCTATTGAATCTTAATTTCAGGGTGATCGGTGAAACCTTGCCTGATTTTTGGCAGGGATTCCTGTCCACTTTGACCATTTCATTGTCAGCTTTTGCAGGTGCGGTTGCGATCGGCATCCTGGCTTGTGCATTGAGCCTCCAGCCGGCCCGCATTGTCCGGATACCCGCTGTCATCTATGTGGATGTCATAAGGGCAACGCCACTGCTGGCTCAGCTCTACTTTCTGTATTTCGGGTTGCCGTACTTCGGTGTACTCATGCCAGAGATCATGATTGGTGTGATCGCCTTGTCCATCAATAGTGGTGCCTATGTCAGCGAAATCATCCGCTCCGGAATCATGTCCATCCCACAGGGTCAGGTTGAAGCCAGTGCCAGTTCTGGATTGACTTATTGGCAGCAAATGCGCCTCATCATCCTGCCCCAGGCCTTGCGGCCCATGGTGTCACCGCTTATCGGGCAGGCCATCGTGCTGGTCAAGGACTCGTCGTTGCTATCCCTGATTTCAATTCTGGAACTGACACGAGCAGGCCAGACTTTGGCCAATGACCGGTTCATGCCTGTTGAGGGTCTTGCAACCACGGCGGTGGGCTACTTGATCATCTATTACGGGCTGAAGTTCATGGCCGCTGCATGGCTCAGACTGAATCGGCTTTCTGTGCGCCACTGAAGAGCAAGGCCATGAATACATTTTTCGAACAACTCTACGGCATTGCCCAGTACTACCCGGTTCTCATGAAGGGTATTGGCATGACGCTGGCACTGTCACTCATTGGCATCATGGCAGGGACAGCATTGGGTTTCATACTTGGCATCGGTCGCGCCAGTTCAAACAGCTTGCTTGCATTTGTCATCGGGGCTTACACCGACATTTTTCGCGGGACGCCTGTGTTGGTACAGCTGTTTGTCGTCTTTTTCATACTCCCTGAAGCTGGTATTGAACTTGACTCGTTTTCTGCCGGCGCGCTGGCACTGTCCAACATCACGGCCTGTTTCATCTCTGAAATAGTAGCTTCTGGCATCAAGGCCATACCTGTCGGACAGATTGAGGCCGCCGCGTCGGCAGGCCTCAACCGTGTTCAGCAACTCCGGCTGATCGTGATGCCCCAAGCCATCAGAATGGTTGTGCCATCGCTGGTTGGACAATTTGTGCTGCTGGTCAAGGACTCATCGGTCGTGTCGGCAATTGGTCTGCTCGACCTGACCCGATCAGGTTGGGTCATTGTTCAAAGCGTCCCCAATGGCATGCTGGTCTTTTCCGTCGTGGGTATCGGGTATTTCCTGATCTGCTACCCGCTGCTTTATTTATCACGACGGCTGGAAAAAGCCTGATATCGCAGTGTCACGAGACACCACAACGAAACCTGTCCTGGCGATGCCGAACACGATAAAGAATGTCCAACATGATCAAATTCAAAGAACTTAATAAATGGTACGGATCGCATCACGTTTTACAAGATATCAATCTCGAAGTTGCCAAAGGTGAGGTGATGGTCGTCTGCGGGCCAAGTGGATCTGGAAAGAGCACACTTATTCGTTGTGTCAACGGTCTTGAGAGGTTTCAAAGCGGCACGCTGACCGTCGATGGCTTGCCCGTTGCAAACGATGCAAATTTGAGACTGCTGCGAATGGAGATTGGCTTTGTGTTCCAGCAATTCAATCTTTACCCCCACAAGACAGCGCTTGAAAATGTGACGCTGGCACCCATTCATGTGCGCAAGTTGCCAAAAGCAGAGGCCATCAGCCGGGGTCGTGAGATGCTGCAAAAGGTCGGGTTGGGAGACAAGTTCAACTCTTATCCACAGCAGTTGTCAGGGGGGCAGCAACAACGGGTTGCGATCGCGCGCAGCCTGTGCATGCAACCCAAGATCATGCTTTTTGACGAGCCTACTTCTGCTCTTGATCCTGAAATGATCAACGAGGTGCTGGATGTCATGGTTTTGCTGGCAAAAAGCGGAATGACGATGATTGTTGTCACCCATGAAATGGGCTTTGCGCGCAAGGTTGCAGATCGTGTGGTGTTTATTGACAAGGGTGTCATTGTTGAAGTTTCCAAACCCGAAGATTTCTTTACCGCGCCCAAAAGCGAGCGAACCCGTGAATTCCTGGGCAAGATTCTTCACCACTAACAAACACAACTTCTTCGTAAATTTCACGAACCTTGGATAGATACTTGATGAATCACGCAGAGATACAGGCAACAAACGGTAGACGTTCAGTTGCCATCGTTGGAGCAGGCGTTGTTGGCGCCGCGACTGCCCTGGCTCTGGCCGCCCAGGGCTATCTGGTCACTGTGTTTGATCATGGAGAAATTGGTGCCGGAACAAGTTCAGGCAACGCCGGGGGCATTGTCACGGGTGCCGTGACGCCAACTGCCACGCCAGGTGTTCTCCGTTCCATACCATCCTATGTTTTTGACCCAAACGGGGCTGCGGTGTTGCGACCATCGCATTTTTTCCAGGTGCTTCCATGGCTTCTACGCTTTATTGAAGCAGGTCGCCCGGCGCGGGTTGCCAGCATTGCCCGGGCACTGGAACCCTTGGTCTCGATGGCCATGCAGGCGCACCTTGAATTGGCAGACATGAGTGGCAGCCGCAGTCTCATCCAGCCCGTGGGCTGGTTGAAAGTCTACAACTCGGATGCGGGCTTTTCAGAATCAGCACTTGATCGCCAATTGATGACGCGACATGGGGTTAATTTTTCGGTCCTCAACGCCGACGAAGTGGCTGATCTTGAACCCAGGCTCGATAAAAATTCATATTCACGCGGCCTCTTTCAGCCCGACAGTGGATTTGTCAACTATCCCACAGCGTTGACCCGGGCCTACTTTGAAGGTGCGCGACAACGCCAGGCGCAATACATTCAGGAAAGCGTCCTTGAGGTCCGACCAATCGAGGGTGGGGGTATTGCTATCAGGACGGATAAGACCACGCGGCAGTTTGATTCCTTGGTCCTTGCTGCTGGTGCCTGGTCGAAGAAATTTGCCAAGCAAATTGGGGACAATGTTTGTCTCGACACAGAACGTGGCTACCATATTTCCTTCGCATCGACCGATGATGCGTTACTTCGTCGCCCTGTCGGGTTTCCTGAAAGGCACTGTGTTTTGTCGCCCATGCACGACGGTATCTCGCTGGTCAGTGGTGATGAGCTGGCCGGACTGAACGCGCCGCCAGACTACCGACGCATTCGCGCGTTGGTACCCTTCGCCAAGAGCGTGCTGCCTGGCCTTGCCGATCAGGCGATCCAGCGTGAATGGATGGGCTATCGCCCGTCAACGCCTGATTCCCTCCCCGTGATCGGGCGTTCACCAAGCTGCAAAAACGTGTACTACGCTTTCGGACATGGCCATCTGGGACTCACCCTGGCGGCGGTGACTGCCCAATTGATTGCCGGCATGTTCAGTGGCCGACCAGCTCCATTTGACTTGTCACCCTATCGGATCTCCAGATTCTGAAAAATCGAACGATGAAAAATGAACACATCATGGTAGAACAAACCGAATCGACCAAAATAGGGATTCTGTGTTGGGAAAAAGGTCATGTGCCCACGGGTCTTCAGCAACTTGAATCCCTGGTCGGCAACAGCACCAATCCTGCTTCATACGCCTACCCTGTCAGACTGCATCCGGTGCGTGGTGCCAATGTGCATACGATTCTTGAAAAGCCGGATCGAGCCGTTTTGCAGACCATGATCAACGATGCCAAGGCGATGGTATCGGCGGGCATTCGGGCCATCACAACAAGTTGCGGCTTCAATGCAATCTTTCAGCGGGAATTGGCCGTCGCCGCAGGCGTGCCCGTATTTACCTCCAGCCTTCTTCAAGTGCCGTTTGCACGGCAAATTTGTGGCCCTCACGGCGAGATCTGCATCATCACGGCCAACGCGAGCGCGCTGAGTCCGCAACACCTGGAATCCGTTGGTATCGCGAGCATGGATGGCCTTCAGATCTTAGGCTTGGAGCAATGCACTGAATGGAACAGGATGTTCACCGAGCCGGATGCCGAAGTCGATCTAGCTGTCATTGAGCAGGAAATTTTGGGCACTGCGCGTCGAGCGCTCGATGAGCACCCCGGCATCCGGGCCTTCGTCCTTGAATGCACAGACCTACCGCCTTATTCGGCAGCCATTCGACGTCAGTCAGGCCTGCCCGTTTTCGATTTCATCACCCTGGTCAATTACCTGCATTCAGCAATCTGACTAAATCAGAGACTTTTTTCACTTATAAAACGCCTCCACCCTGCCCTTGAGCTTGATCAGCAGCGGATTGCCCTTGCGGTCACGCGTTTTGCCGGCGGGCACCTTGACCCAGGCTTCGCTGACGCAGTATTCCTCGACATTGAACAATTCCTTGTCGTTGAGCCGGATGCCGATGTCGTGCTCGAACACGGCCGCAACATGGTGCGGGCTGCGCGCGTCGGTCGACAGGTGGTCGGGAAGTTCAGGCTTGTGTGGGGTATCGGTCATGGGGTTCTTCGTGTGGACTCGGGTGAAAGGTGCTCTATTTTCCAACATTCGGATGCTGCGATTTGCGGACTCTTCAAAGCGCTTGACGCAGCGTCAATTCTTCCCAGCGTCCGTTTTCCCATAAATGCAGGGTACTGGGCTCGTAGGGCACGAGCAGGGTGTGCAGCAAGGCGCGCAGCGGCGTGGTGTCGGGGTCGGCCAACAACACGTAACGTGCTTCGCCGTCGGCGCGCTCCTCCTGCAACTGGCCAACCCAGTCCAGCGCCACCAAGGTCTCCATGACGGGTTCGAGCTGCAGGGCATCCACCCTGAGCGCCTGCGTCAACTCCGCCATGGTCAGGCCTCTGTCAGGGCTGATGCGCAGCGGCGCCAACTGCTGCAGCACCTCGATGGCCAGCAAAAACTGCCAACCCTGAGGCGTGGCGCGGCGCTGTACCCCACTGAGCAGGCTCGGCAAATAGGCGGCAATGACCGCGCCCAGCAGCACGATGACCCAGCCAACATAAATCCAGATCAGCAAGATCGGCAGCGTGGCAAAGGCACCGTACAACACCGAATAGGTCGGCACCTTGCCCAGGTAGAACACCAGCATTTTTTTGGCGGCTTCAAAGCCCACCGATACAAACACGCCCCCCACCCAGGCATGGGCCCAGCGCACATGGGTATTGGGCACATAGCGGTACAGCGCGGCCAGCCCCAGGGCCAGCATCACAAATTGCAGGCTGTCCAGCAGCAGTTGCACGCCGCCCGGCAGGCCCCCCACCAGCCCCTTGGAGGCAGACAAGGCATACGACGTCACGCTCAGGCTGAGTGCCAGCAAAATCGGACCCAGGGTCATCACCGCCCAGTACACCAGCACCCTTTGCCCCAGCGGGCGTGGTTTGCGTACCCGCCAAATGGCGTTCAAGGTGCGGTCAATGGTCAGGACCAGCGCCAGTGCAGTAACGAACAAGACGGCCAGGCCGACGCCACCGAGTTTGCTGGCCTTGCCGGCAAACTGCGTCAGGTAGCCCAGCACCTGGCGCGCAATGGTGTCGGGAATCAGGCTCTCGATCAGCCACTGCTGCAGCACCCCCTGAAACTTGGCAAATATCGGAAACGCGGTAAACACCGCCAGCAGCACCGTGACCAGCGGCACCAGCGCAATGGTGGTGGTGAAGGTCAGACTGCTGGCCGTGAGCCCCAAACGATCTTCCCGAAAGCGTTCGCGCAGCGTGTGGGCGGTATTTTTCCAGGGAAAATTCGACAAGTCTTTCAAAAAAACATCCAGCCGCTGGGGCCAGTTGATGCGTGCTGTGTGTGGTGAACTCATGGCCGCTATGATGCCACCGACAATGAACACTTCTACATCTTTCTCTCCCACCCCCACCACACCAAGCGTGGCCCTGACCCGAATTCTGGCAGTTGGCAGCCTGCTGGGCCTGATTTTGCTGGGCCTGGCCTGGGAACTGGTGCTGGCACCGCTGCGCCCGGGCGGCTCCTGGCTGGCGCTCAAGGTGTTGCCGCTGTGCCTGCCGCTCGCCGGTCTGCTGAAAAACCGCATGTACACCTACCGCTGGGTCAGTTTGCTGGTGTGGCTGTACTTTACCGAAGGTGCGGTCCGCGCCTACAGCGACAAGGCCCCTGGCAACTATCTCGCTATGGTGGAAGTCTTCCTTTGCCTGACCCTCTTTACTGCCTGCGCGCTGCATGTGCGCTTGCGCCTCAAAAACGCGGCGGCAGCCAAGCCGGCGACCGACACCCCTGATAACCCCGATACCAGCGCATCCGGCCATGCAAAAGCTGCTCGCTGAACTCAAAACCATCGTTGGCACAGCCCATGTGCTGACCGACGGCGACCTCAGCGCCTGGACGCAAGATTGGCGCAAACGCACGGCGGGCAAGGCGCTGGCCGTGGTGCGCCCAGCCAGCACGCAAGAGGTGGCGCGAGTGGTGAAGGCCTGCGCTGACTACCTGGCGCAGCACCCCAACAGCGGTCTGAGCATCGTGCCACAAGGCGGCAACACCGGCCTGGTGGTGGGCTCGACGCCGGATGAGTCGGGCCGGCAAATTGTGCTGAGCCTGCAGCGCCTGAACGCGGTGCGCAGCGTTGATGCGGCCAACCTGACGATGACGGTGGATGCTGGCTGCATTTTGCAAACCGTGCAGGAGTGCGCCGCGTCAGAGGGCTTTTGGTTTCCCCTGAGCCTGGCCGCAGAGGGCTCGTGCACCATCGGTGGCAACCTGGGCACCAATGCCGGCGGCACGCAGGTGCTGCGCTTTGGCAATACACGCGACCTGTGCCTGGGGCTGGAGGTGGTCACGCCGCAAGGCGATATCTGGCAGGGCCTGAGCGGCCTGCGCAAGGACAACACCGGTTACGACCTGAAGAATCTCTACATTGGCGCCGAAGGCACACTGGGCATCATCACCGCCGCCACGCTCAAGCTCTACCCGCAGCCCAAGGCGCAACTCACCGCCTGGGCCGCCGTGCCCTCCATCGAGGCGGCCATCGAACTGTTGGGTCTGGCGCACCAGCACCTGGGCGCGAGCCTGACCGGCTTCGAGATGATGGGCCAGTTTGCCCTGAGCCTGGTGGCCAGACACTTTAACCATGTGCGCGTGCCGCTGTACCAGAGCAGCGCTTTTTGTGTGCTGCTGGAAAACGCCGATGCCGAATCCGAAACCCACGCCCGGGCACAGCTGGAAGGCTTGCTCGAAGCCGCCATCGAAGCGGGTTGCGTCACTGACGCGGTGGTGGCCGAAAACCTGACGCAGGCGCACAGCCTGTGGCAGATCCGCGAGAGTATTCCGCTGGCGCAGGCACTGGAAGGTCTCAACATCAAACACGACATTTCGGTGCCGGTATCCAGCATGGCGGCCTTTGTTGCTGGCACCGATGCCCTGCTGGCCCAAGCCCTTCCCGGCGTGCGGCTGGTCAACTTTGGCCACCTGGGCGACGGCAACCTGCACTACAACGTGCAAGCGCCAGAAGGCCAGGATGCCGCAGTTTTTCTTCAGGAGCAGGAAACGCGTGTGAATCAGATCGTGTTCGACCAGGTGATGGCCCATGGCGGCTCCATTTCTGCAGAACATGGCGTGGGCAGCCTCAAGGTCGACCACCTCACCCACTACAAGTCGCCAGTGGCCTTGCAAACCATGCGCGCCATCAAGCAGGCGCTGGACCCGCAACACCTGATGAACCCGGGGCGGGTGGTGCGCATCTCGTCCTGATGGTGTTTTTTAGCGGATCAAAAACGCCAGCACCCGCTCAGCCAGCTTGCCATAAGGTGGCCACAGAAACTTGAGCGTGCTGAAACGCGCCTGGTAAAACACCGGGCGCATTTTGGAAAAGGTCTCAAAACCTTCATGGCCGTGGTAGTGGCCCATGCCGGAGTCGCCGACGCCACCAAAGGGCAGGTCGTGCTGGCCCACATGGAACAGCGCGTCGTTTACCGAGACGCCACCTGACATGACCCGGTCGATGATGTGTTGAACCTGCGCTTTGTCATGGCTGAACGGGTAGAGCGCCAGCGGGCGCGGCCCGGCATTGATGTGGTCAATCACTTGCTCCAGCGCGGTGTAACTGCACAGCGGCAGGATCGGGCCAAAGATCTCACGCTGCATCAGCAGGCAATCAAGCGGTGCGTCCAGCACGATGTGCGGCGCGATTTTGCGCGTGACCGCATCAAAGGCGGGCCCGTCCAGCAGGGGCAGCACTTTGGCGCCTCGTTCCTTAGCGTCTTGCAGCGCGTGCAGCAGCCGCTCGAAAGCGCGCTGGTCAATGATGGCGGTGTAGTCGGGGCTGTCAAGCCGCGGGTAGCGTTGCCGCGCAAAGGCGCGCGCCAGTCTCACAAATTCATCGACCTTGGTCGCCGGTAGCCAGGCATGGTCAACGCTGGTGCAGATCTGGCCCGCGTTGAGCAGCTTGACAAACATGATGCGTTCGACGGCGGTCTGTAGCGAAAAGTCGTCGCAGACAATGGCCGGCGCCTTGCCGCCCAGCTCCAGCGTGACCGGGCACAGGTTCTGCGCGGCCGCCGCCATCACCGCCCTGCCCGTCTGGCTGGAGCCGGTGAACAGCAGATGGTCGAATTTGAGTTGCGAGAAGGCAATACCCACGCCGCCGGTTTCGTCAAAAAACTGCAGCTTTTCCGGCGGGAAGTAAGCCGGCATGTGCTCAATCAGATAGGCCGCGAGGTGACGCGAGTTTTCGCTCATCTTGACCATGGCGCGGTTACCGGCGGCAAAGATGTAGGTCAGCGGCACCAGGCTCAGGTTCAGCGGAAAGTTCCACGGCACGATCACGCCCACCACACCCAGCGGCTGCGGAATGACGCGGTTGCTGGCCCCCAGAAAATTGCGCCAGTCTACCGCGCGGCGCTGCGGTTTCATCCAGCCGCGCAGGTGTTTGATGACATGGTCAATGCCGTCCACCACCGGGAACACCTCGGCCAGCAGGGTTTCAACGCGCGCGCGGTGGCCGTAATCGGCACTGATGGCATCGCATAACGCCTCCTTGTGCTCGCGCACAAAACGCTGCAGCGTGCGCAAATCGGCCGTGCGCTCAGCCAGCATGGGTACCGGGTGAGCCAGGTAGGCCTGGCGCTGCAGGGCTAAAGCAGCTTCAAGCGGGCTGGGAGTCGGGGCATCGTGTTCATTCATGACTTTGGCAGTTTATGCCGGATCCCTTGTGCCGTGCAGCCCTGGGCTTGCGATTGAATGCTGGCCCCTAAATTGCGCCCTTGCCCGTTCACCAACCGGGCGCAAGTTGCCCATTGACCAGGCGCACGGCGCGGTCGGCCATGGCACGGGCCTCCTGTTCGTCGTGCGTGACCAGCAGCGTGGGTATGCCGGCGGCCTGGATGCGGGCTTTGAATTCGTCGCGCAGGCTGATGCGCAGGTCGGCATCGAGGGCGGAAAAAGGCTCATCAAGCAACAGCGCACGCGGCTGGGTGATGAGCGCGCGGGCCAGTGCCACGCGCTGCTGCTCACCACCCGACAAATGCCAGATCTTGTGCCGGGCATGTTCAGCCAGGCCAAACAAGGCCAATATCTCCAGCGCTTTGGCCCTGGCCTTGGACTTGTCCAGCCGCTGCTCGACCAGACCAAAGGCCACGTTGTCAAGCACATTCAGGTGCGGAAACAAGGCAAAGTCCTGAAACATCAGGGCAAACCGGCGCTGCTCTGGCGCGACCCGAGTGATGTCCTGGCCGTCAAACCAGACGCTGCCGCTCAATGGCTGCTGCAAACCCGCCACGATGGCAAGCAGTGTGCTTTTGCCGCTACCCGACGGCCCCAGCAAAGCCACAATTTCACCCGGTGCCACCGACAGATTGATATCCTGCAGCAAGGCACGCGCGCCGTAGTTCTGGCTGATGTGGCGCAGTTCAAGCATGGTGCAATTCTCCCATCCGGACCTTGCCTGCAGCCGGCCACTCGATCAGCAAAAACGCCAGCAGCGCCAGCCCCATCAGCAGACAGGCCAAGACAAAGGCCTGGTCCAGGCTGGCGGCCCCAGGATGGCCCAGGCGCCGGTAGATCAGGGTGGTCAGCGTGGCCCATTCGGGGCGCGACAAAAACAGCGTCACGGCAAATTCACCCAGCGCGGTGGCGGCGGCAAACGCCATGCCGCGGCGCAAGGCCGGACGCAACAGCGGCAGCGTGACGCGCCAGAAAGTGCGCTGTGGGCTGGCACCCAGCGTGCGCGCCGCGTGCAGCACATGCGACGGCAAACTGTCCAGCCCGGCGGCCATTGCTTTGGCCACAAAAGGGTACGCCAGCACGGCATAGGCTGCCAGCAGCAGCGGCAAGCTGGCTGTCCAGCCCGGGTACAGCAACAGCAGGCCAAACGCCACAGTGACCGGTGACACCACAAACGGCAAAAAGGCGGCGGCGCGCCACAGCACCGATTTTTGTGCCGCCAGCGCATGCAGCACGCCCAGCAAGGTAGCCAGCACCAACGCCACAAGAGTAAAGCGCAGCGTGTTCCAAAGCGCCGCGCGCACCTCGGCGTCAAGCACGCTGACCCACGTGGTCCAGCCCGCCTGCATTGCCCGCCACACAATCGCCAGCACCGGTAGCGCGCAAATGAAAAACAGCACAACCAGCGCTGTCAGCAAGGCCAGCCATTGCAGCAAGCCTTGCGGCGGCTGGCGCAGCACGGGCTCGACGCGGCTGGGGGCGGCCAGGTGCTTTTCCAGCAGCGCATACACCAAGGCCACACCACCCGTGAGCACCAGCATCCACAGCGCCAGCACGCTGGCCTGGCCCAATTGCAGTTCGTGCGCCACAAGCGTGTAAATTTCGACCTCTACCGTGGCAAAACGCTGGCCACCCAGCACCAGGGCCAGGCCAAAACCGGCAAAGCAATACAAAAACACCAGGCACAGGCTTGACATCAACCACGGCGCAATGGCCGGCCACTCGATGCGCCAAAAGGCGCGCCACGGCGTGGCCCCCAGCGAGCGTGCCGCCGCCACCTGACGCGCGTTGACTTGACCCAGCGCATCCACCCCGGCGCGCACCACCAGACACAGGTTAAAAAACAGGTTGCCGTACAGCAGCAGCCAGGGTGTGTCGTGCAAATGGATGCCAAGCCAGCCACTGAGCAGGCCACGCGGCCCCCATAATGCCAGCACGCCCAAAGCCGCCACCATCGTTGGCACGACAAAGGGCAGCATCAGCAAGCGCAGCACCAGGGTGCGCCCGGCAAATTCAAAACGCGCCAGCACCCAGGCCAGCGGCAAGCCCAGCACGAACGCCATCACGCAGGTGATACCCGCCTGCGCCAGTGACCAAATCACGCGCCAGCGCAGGTAGTCGTCTTGCCACGGGGCCCAGAGTGACCAGTTGCTGCTGGCGGCACCGGGCCAACTGGCCTCGCCAGTGAAGCCGGTCAGTGCCAGCCGGGCCAAAGGCGCGATCAGCAACAGCAACAGTGCCGCAGCAGGCAACAGGCCGAGCCAATACATCGAAAACAACCCTTGACCTGCTGCATTTTTCATGCAGCGTCAGCGCTCGAAGGCCTTCGCAGCGAGGGCGCCGCTCCCACAAAGAATCGGAAATTTTGGGGCTCGGGCGCTGCTGCCAGAATAGCAAGCCCGGTATCTTTGTTGAGAGGCCCTGCTTTTGTAGGAGGCCCGCCCCCGGGCCGAAGGATGTCCTGGGCCAAGCGGTTCATGGTTCAGGTCCGATGGCGCAAATGAATTTACTTCAACACCACTTTGGTCCAGCGCGCCACCCAGTCGGCACCTTTGGCTGCCACCACTTGCACGGCGGGGGCTTCGAAGACGGCGGGCTCTGCGGCGTGGCGCATGACCTCGGCGCGCGCCGTGCCGGCCTGCACCGGGTACATCCACATGTCGGTCTGCAAGGCTTGCTGCACCGGGCTTGAGCGCATGAAGTCGACAAACTTCAGCGCCGCATCGCGCTGGCTGCCGCCCTTGACCAGGCCCACCCCTTCGACCTGGCGAAAGACACCGCCCTTGAGGTTGAGGCTGGCGGTGGGAGATTCCGTGATTTTCTCCTTGCTGTAAAACACCTCAGCCGCCGGGCTGGTGGCATAGCTCACCACCAGCGGGTAGGCGCCGTTGTTGCGGGAAAAGTCGGTGTAATAGGCTTCGCTCCAGCCTTTCACCACTTTCAGGCCATTGCCGCGCATCTGCGCCCACCAGGCAAAAGCGGGCTCTTCGCCTAGACCTGAGATGGTGGCCAGCAAAAAGGCATAACCCGTGCTACTGGTGGCCGGGTTGGGCGTCACCAGCCAGCCCTTGTAGGCAGGCAGGGTCAGATCCTGCAAACTCTTGGGCAAAGCGACACCGCTTTTGGCCACAGTCGCCTTGTCGTAGTTCAGGGTCACAAAACCATAGTCCACGGCCGCCAGCGCAGCGCCCAAATGGGCATCGGGGGCATTCGCAGTCTGGCGCAGCGTGGGCTCCAGCACCCCGGCGGCCAGCGCCTTGCCAACCAGCGTGTTGTCAAGGCCAAACACCGCATCGGCCACAGGTTGGGCGCGCGTCAGAATGAGTTTGTTGAGCATTTCACCGGCATCACCACCCTTGATGAT
>JAQSDS010000394.1 GCA_029946045.1 Rhodoferax sp. | reverse complement strand
TGGCCAAGCAGCGGCCATCCGCATGAACTACGGCCTGCAGCGTGTGCACGGTGGCGCCAACGCGGTACGCCTGATTGCCAGCCTGCCCGCCCTCATTGGCGCCTGGCGCACGCGCGCTGGGGGCGTGCTGTTGTCGAACTCGGGGGCTTTCCCGGTGCAGCGTGCGGCGCTGCAACGCCCCGACCTGCTGGCCGGACGCAAGCCGCGCAGCATCAACATGGCCACCATTGGCGACGACCTGCTACGCCCGACCAGCCCGGACTTTGGGCCCGCCATTGAGGCGCTTGTGGTCTACAACAGCAACCCGGTCGCCATCGCACCCGAATCCGCCAAGGTGGCGCAGGGCTTTGCGCGCGATGATTTGTTCACCGTGGTACTGGAACATTTTCAGACCGACACCGCCGACTGCGCCGACTACATCCTGCCGGCCACCACGCAACTGGAGCATTGGGACGTGCACAGCGCTTATGGTCACACCGACGCGCTGCTCAACCGGCCGGCGATTGCGCCATGTGGCGAAGCCCAACCCAACACCCAGATTTTTCGCGAACTGGCGGCACGCATGGGCTTGACCGATACCTGCTTTTCAGACACTGACGAGGCACTGTGCCGCCAGGCCTATGGCGACGCGGTGGACTTTGAGACGCTGCTGGCCAACGGGTTTGCCACCCTGCCCACGCCCGAAGCGCCGTTTGCCCAAGGCCAATTTCCCACCCTGTCCGGCAAATGCGAGTTCTTCAGTGAACGGCTGGCCGCGCGTGGCCTGGACGGCCTGCCAGACCATGTGCCCAACCATGAGGCGGCACATACGTCCAGCGCCTACCCGCTGGCCATGATCTCGCCCCCGGCGCGCAATTTTCTGAATTCGAGCTTTGTCAACGTCAAGAGCTTGCAGGACAGCGAAGGCGAACCGCTGCTGGAAATGCATCCGGATGATGCCGCTGCCCGCCACATTGCCGACGGCGACACGGTGCGTGTTTTCAATGACCGAGGCGACTACCATTGCCGCGCCCACATCAGTGCGCGGGCCAGGGCAGGCGTGGTCAACGGCTTGGGTGTCTGGTGGCGCAAACTGGGGCTGAACGGCACCAATGTGAACCAGCTCACCAGCCAAAAGCTCACCGACCTGGGCCATGGACCGACGTTTTATGATTGTCTGGTCCAGGTCAGCAGATCAGAATAGGGTCATGGCATCCTACGGGTTACATCGCTACAGCAGCTTTCTTGGCTTTTTTAACTTTCTTGGTGGCATGCTTTTTCACCATTTTCTTGGAGTGTGTGGTTGCAGGCGCAGCAGCGGTGGCAACCGGTGTCACTGGCGCCACAGGGGTGGCAGCAAATGACAGGCTGGAGCCCAACAAGCCAGCGGCGATGCACAGAGCAGTGATGCTTGATTTCATGGTGTTTGTCCTTTTAAATTTGACTGTTGCGTTGGCTCGAAACCAACTAAAGGTGACTGTAGTGAGCCAGGCTTAGGCGTGGCTTAGCCATCGCTTAGGTTTGGCTTAGAACTAACCGCAAATAGGCAAATTTGAACCTAGAGCTGCCTGTGCTGTGGCCAAGGGGTATCGTGGTGGTGACTTTGGACCGGAACCTGCTTGCATTGCAGGGCGGCACAAGCACTGCGACAAATGTCGAAACTGATCAACTTAACAGTTTGATCAGAAAATCGGGGTGCAGCGCCCAACCGGCCAGTCCAGCCGCGCCCATGAACACTCCAAACGTGGAAGGTGCCAAGGCCAGCAGGTAGAGCCAAGGGAGTTGAGTTAATGAAGCAACTGCGAGCAGCGAAATTGCAATCGCAATGGCCGCATCGGACAGGTCAAACTGGTCATCCCTGAAGTTCAGGGCGTCATAGTTTGCTTGGTCCTTCTCGGCTTGATCCTTCAGCTCCAGTTTTTTTAGCGCCTGATCTTTGGCCAAAATTTCATATTGCTGAATTTGTTGGTCAATCGCAGATTTTGATATTTCTGGAGCAGTCAGTTGTTGGAGTCGAAGTAGCACCAACGTGGACTTGGCGACTTCTTCTCGAATGTTCCTCGCTTGGTAAAACTGCCAGTGATCGAGTTTGTCTGCCTGCGCTTGTTGCATGGCTTGAACAATGTTGTCATCCTTGACCTTGCAAATTCCCATGAACGTTGCAAGCAGCGCCACGGTTATTGCAACTGCCGAATTTAGCCAGCGGTGCTTCCTCGCATCACCGCTGGGTGCATCGGCCTCGATGGCGTCAAGCGGGTCAATTTCCATCTTCTGTATCTCAGGTTGATAGCGTGTTGATTGCCCTCGGCAATGCCGGACCAGAATTCTATCCCCCACGTCACAATAGTGGTCGCCTCGGTACATTGTTTGTAAGTGCCACAAAATAAAAAACCCCGCTACCGATTTGATAGTGGGGTCTTGCTACCCATAAGGGTTTAAATGGTGGCCCGGGGCGGAATCGAACCACCGACACAAGGATTTTCAATCCTCTGCTCTACCGACTGAGCTACCAGGCCTAAGCCGCGTATTCTAGCAGCGCAAACGGCCGTTTTGAGACGCAGACGCGTTTTTTCAGCCGCGTTTTCGCGTCAGGTCAACGCCCAATTGCTTGAGCTTGCGGTACAGGTGGGTGCGCTCAAGGCCGGTCTTTTCTGCCACGCGGGTCATGGAGCCATTTTCTTTGGCCAGGTGAAACTCGAAGTAAGCCTTTTCGTATTCGTCTCGGCCTTCGCGCAGCGGTTTGTCAAGCATGAAATTTTGCGTCACTTGAGGTCCGGGGTCTGGCACCAGTTCAGCGGCACTGATGGGCATGTCGGCCAGCGCCACCGTACCGGCCCGCGCACCCGTGGACGACAAGGACGGCATGGACTGCGTGAGCTTGCGCAAGGCACCGCGGGTCAGGCCCTGCTCCACCGCCTTGAGCAGTTTTTGCAGCGTGATAGGTTTTTCCAGAAAAGCCAGTGCGCCGATGCGCGTGGCTTCAACTGCTGTGTCGATGGTGGCATGGCCGCTCATCATGATCACCGGCATGGTCAGGGCACCCGAGGTGGACCATTCCTTGAGCAAGGTGACGCCATCGGTGTCGGGCATCCAGATGTCAAGCAGGACCAGGTCGGGCGCCTCGCGCAAACGAGCGGCCCGAGCCTGGGCGGCGTTTTCCGCCAACTCCACGGTATGACCTTCGTCGTTAAGAATTTCGCACAAGAGATCGCGAATACCCAGTTCGTCGTCCACCACCAAAATGTTAGCCATGTACTTGTATTTCCCTTGAGATTGGCATGCGCAATGTCACATCAAATTGTCTGAGGTCCTGCCGCCGGCGCTACCGAGAATGATAACGATACTTGCGCACCGAGGATCTCGTCGTTGTGCATGCGGTTTGCAATCGACACCCGACTGGCATGTTCGTCGGCAATCTTCTTGACCACCGCCAGGCCCAGGCCGGTGCCTTTGTCCTTGGTGGTCACATAGGGCTCAAAGGCCCGTTTCAAAATGTGATCCGGAAACCCGGTGCCACAGTCAGCCACCACCAGACGCACCCGGCGTGCGCTCATCTGCCACTGGGTTTTCACCAGTACCGCATGCGCGTCGTCGGCATGCCCTGCGCTCACTGTGGCATCTTGGGCGTTTTGCAGCAGGTTGTGCAACACCTGGCGCAGTTGCTGGGTGTCGCCCAGAATGCTGGGGCAGTCAACGTCCAGCTCGGTCTTGACCGGCACCTGCCCGAGGTCGTCGGCATACAGATGCAGCACATCATTGACCAGTTCGTTGAGATTGACTGGTCTGAGTTCGGCCGCCGGCAGGCGCGCGTAGTCGCGGAATTCATTGACCAGCCGTTTCATGGCGTCAACCTGATCGACAATCGTTTTCACCGATTTGGTCAGCATGGCCTGCTCGGTGGTACCCAGCTTGCCCGCAAGCTTCATCTCCAGCCGCTCGGCTGACAATTGAATCGGGGTCAGCGGGTTCTTGATTTCATGCGCCAGGCGCCTTGCCACCTCACCCCAGGCCTGCGACCTTTGAGCTGAAACGATTTCAGAAATGTCGTCAAACACCAGCAGGCGCTGCTTGTCTGGCAAGGCGGCGCCACGCGTCACCAAAGTAATCACATCGTTGGCCGGATGCCCGCTAAAAGGCCGACCGACGCCACCGAGTTCAAACGACTGCTGCCAATGGTCCAGGGTATGCTCGTTGTGGCTGCTGAAAAAATTGTCGAATTGCTCCTGGACCTGTTGGCCGAAGGTCTGCAGCCCGTCAAGTTGAGCCAGTGCCTGACCTTGGTGCGCGGCCATTGGCACCCGCAAAATACGGGTGGCACCGGGGTTGGAGGCGCAGATCAGACCCTCGGCGTCGAGCACCATGACACCGGCCGTGAGGTTGTCCAGAATGGTTTGCAAATTGGCTCGGGCAGCGTCCACCTGCGCCATGCTGGAATGCACCGACTGGCGCGCATCGGAGAGCTGCTGCGTCATCTGGGCAAACGAGCGCGTCAGGCCATCCAGTTCGTCGCTGCCGCTCAGGTAGGTCTTGGGCGTGAGGTCGCCGGCCGCCACTTCGCGCACACCATCTGCCAGCAGCAGCAGGGGTCTGGCCAACTGGTTACCCAACACCACCGCCAACAGCACCGCCCCAAAAACCGCCATGAACAGGCTCAGGGTGAGCGTGCCGATGTACATGCGGCGCAGGCCGTCGCGTGCCAGCGCCCGCTCCTGGTACTCCCGATTCGCCAGCGTCACGGCCAGCGCATTGGCCACCAGCGTGTCGGGCAGTGCCTTGACCACCAGCAAATAGCGCGGCTCATTAAAAATGCCCAATTCATCGCTGTTGATGAGCGCCAGCGCCTTGACCCTGGCCTGGGGCTTGGTGCCGGCGTCGATGTCGTCCAGGCCCTCGATCCAGGTGATGACGCGCTGGTCCCGCGCGGCCCTGAACTGCTGTGCGCTGGGCAACTCGGGACTGAGCTGGTAACGCGACTGACCCGCCGCCGCAATGAGCCGCCCAGCCGTGCCCCACAGCATCAGCTCATCGGCCCCCACCGCGACACGGGCACGCTCCAGCGGCAATGCGGCGCTGAATTCGGGGGTGTTGGCCAATTGCGCCGCACCCACGCGTGCCTTGGCTGCCAAGTCGGTCGACAAGGCCTCCAGCGTGGTGCGCCCCAGGTTCAGGCCGGCGTTCAGCGCACCCTCAACCTTGACGTCAAACCAGCTCTCGATGGAGCGCGTGACAAACTGGTACGACACCACATAAATCAACATGCCCGGCGCAAAGCCCGCCAACGCAAAAATGGCAGCTAGCTTGACCAGCAAACGGCTGCCAAATTTTTTCTGTACCAGACGCCGGATCAAACGCACCGCGATCCAGCCAATGACCCCAAGCAGCAGCACCGCCACCACCACGTTGACGACAAACAGACGCGCGTAGTTTTTTTCGTAGAGTTCGCGGTTGGTGGTGGCCTGAGTCAACAAAAATAACAGCACCAGGCCAATGGCCACCAGGGCAATCACACCCAGACCCAGCAACCAGCGGACCGCCCGGGAAGGGCTTGCCCGCGATCTGTCCGTGGCCAAGGCAGGTTTCATTTGCCCGACCCGGTTTCAAGCACCTGCTCGCTGCCAAGCACCACCGACCAGTCGGCCTGACCCAGGGTACCTATTTGCAGGGGCCGCGGCAGCTGGGCCAGGTCAAGCCGAAAACGAAACGCCACCAGATAGCGCGCATTGGAAGCCAGGTCTGAGGCATCGGCGATTCTCCAGCGCGTCATGCGGCGCACGGTGGCCAGTGCCGCAGTCCAGGAATCGAAGTTCTGGTTCAGGGCCAAACCCAAGGCCGGCTCGGCGATCTCGCCAGAAGAGATGTTGAGCCGCCATCGATTGGTCAGGGGCTGGTAGGCCAGACGGAATTGACGCCTGGCCGTCACTACCTTTTGGTTGATCCAGTACCAGCGTTCGCGCAGCACATCGGCTTCCGCCACAAAGAACATCGGAATACCCTTGTGCAGGGCCTCCAGCACAGCGGGCGACAAGTCAAATTGAAGCTGGGTGGAAAGCCAGAGCGCATCGTCCGATCGCTCCAGCCTGAGTTGCGGGGACTCTGCATCAGCTGGAGTCGTTTGCGCCTGCGCCAGACCCAGTCCCAGCACAGCCGTGACCAGCCAGCCCAGCAACAGCTTAGGCAGCAGACTTTTCCAGCAACGCGTAATAAAAACCATCATGCTCACGTGTCGGATTGTCAACCAGACCCGGCCATTGCACCGCTTGCCCGGGCAACAAATGTCCGGGTGACGGCAATAAGCTGGCGTTGCTGTTGCTGTCAAGAAACGCCTTGATCTGGCCCTGGCCTTCGACCTGAAAAACGGAGCAGGTGCAATACAGCAAACGGCCTCCGGGTCTGAGCAAAGGCCAAAGTACGGCGAGCAGCCTGGCCTGCTGACGCGCCAGCTGGGCCGCATCAGTGGCGCGACGCAACCAGCGGATGTCAGGGTGACGGCGCACCACGCCCGAGCCGGAGCAGGGGGCGTCGAGCAAGATGGCGTCATAGTTTTGGCCCTGCCACCAGCTCGGCAGGTCAGCCGCGTCGGCGGTCAGCACCTGAGCGCTGAGACCCAGGCGCAGCAGGTTGTCATGAATGCGCTGGCAGCGCTGGGCGTCAATGTCGAGTGCCGTCACGGCAACGTCTGCAAACTCCAGCAAGTGGGCTGTCTTGCCGCCGGGGGCGGCGCAGGCATCGAGCACCTGCAGCGGCGTCGGGCCATGCAAGCCCGCCAAGAGCAAGGGCGCCGCCCATTGCGCTGCGCTGTCTTGTACCGACACCAGCCCGTCGGCAAAACCGGGAATGTGCTGCACGGCAGTGGCGGTTCGCAGCACCACGCCCACCGGGCCCAGTGGCTCGGCCTGCAGACCCGCAGCGTCAAGTTGTTGCAGATAGGCGGCCACGCTGATGCGTCGGGTGTTGACGCGCAACACCATCGGCGCTTGGGCGTTGTTGGCCGTCAAAATGCTTTGCCATTGGGTCGGCCATTCGGCTTGGATCTGGGCCAGCCACCAGGCTGGATGGTTCCAGCGGGCCGCCGGCTGCTGTGCCACCTGTTCCAGCAAGGCGGGCTGCTCACGCAGAAAACGCCGCAAACAGGCGTTGACAAAGCCGGCCTGCGCCTTCAGTTTGGGATTTTTTTTGGCGGCTTCCACGGTCTGGTTGACCAGGGTAAACGCGTCGTAGGCAGGATCGCCCGGCTGCGACAGCAGCGCCAGCGCGCTGCATAACAGGGCGTCAAGCTGGGGCGAGGGCTTGCGCGGCGCCAACAGCGCACGCAGCGCCTGGGCCTGGCCCAGATGTCGCCACACGGCAAAGCTCAAGGCCTGCACTCCCGGACGCAGCGCCGCATCAACCGCGTTGATGGCGGCGGTACCTGAGGCGCCTGAAAGCATGGCCTGCAACACGTGGGCAACCGACTGCAGTTGTCGCCATAAAGGAAGCTGGGAAGCGGTGGTCATGATGGAGTATAAAAAAAAGCGCCTCAAACCCATGCGAACAAGGGCGTGAGGCGCTTTTTATGGTCGGTCAATTACTTGACGTCAACACTTTCGTCCTGGTCCTGCTCACTGGCCAGGGCCAGTTCTGCGGCTTCAGTTTCGGCAATGGCGCGGCGCTCGGCATCGTCCATGTTCTCGCGAACCTTGCGGGCTTCGTGATAAGCCATACCGGTACCGGCTGGAATCAGGCGACCCACAATGACGTTTTCCTTCAAGCCACGCAAGCCATCGCGTTTGCCCATGATGGCGGCTTCGGTCAGCACGCGGGTGGTTTCCTGGAAGGAAGCCGCGCTGATGAAACTGTCGGTGGACAAGGACGCTTTGGTGATACCCAGCAGCAGGTTGGTGAAGTTGGCCGGAATTTTGCCTTCGGCGCGCAAGGCGTCGTTGGTGTTGAGCATTTCCGAGCGTTCCACCTGCTCACCATTGATGTAGTTGGAGTCACCCGCAGCCTCAACCACCACACGGCGCAGCATCTGACGAACAATCACTTCGATGTGCTTGTCGTTGATCTTCACGCCCTGCAGACGGTAAACGTCCTGCACTTCGTCGACGATGTAGCGCGCCAGTTCTTCGGCACCCAGCAAGCGCAAGATGTCCTGCGGGTCGGCTGGGCCGTCCACCACCACTTCGCCCTTGTTGACGATCTGGCCTTCGTGCACCAGCATGTTCTTTTCCTTGGGAACCAGATCTTCCCAGACCTTGCCTTCGGGATCGGTGATCTGCAGGCGGATCTTGCCTTTGGTTTCCTTGCCGAAAGAAATGGTACCGGTCATCTCGGCCAGCACGCCCTTGTCTTTGGGTGAACGGGCTTCGAACAACTCGGCCACACGCGGCAAACCTCCGGTAATGTCGCGGGTTTTCTGGCCTTCGACCGGGATACGGGCCAGCACTTCGCCGGGGCCCACGTCTTGGCCGTCGCGCACCTGAACCAGGGCACCAATCGGGAAGCCAATCGTCACCGCATGGTCGGTACCGGGGATCTTGACCTCGTTGCCAGTGGCATCGATCAGCTTGACCTGCGGGCGCACCACCTTGGCAGAGCCACGGCGTTTGGGGTCGATCACCACCAGGGTCGACAAACCGGTGACTTCGTCCACCTGCTTGGCCACGGTCAGACCTTCTTCGACGTTCTCGAAACGAGCCTGGCCAGCGTACTCGGTGATGATGGGGCGCGTCAGCGGATCCCAGTTCGCCAGGATGGTGCCAGCCTTGATGGTCTGGTCCGACTTGATGGTCAGGATGGCGCCGTACGGCACTTTATGGCGCTCGCGCTCACGGCCATGTTCGTCGTGAATGACGATCTCGCCCGAGCGGGAAATGACCACCAGTTCACCCTTGCCGTTGGTGACATAACGCATGGTCGTGTTAAAGCCGATGTTGCCGTTGGACTTGGCTTCGACGCTGGAGGCAATGGCGGCACGCGATGCTGCACCACCAATGTGGAAGGTCCGCATGGTCAGCTGGGTGCCGGGCTCGCCAATCGACTGGGCCGCAATCACACCCACCGCCTCGCCACCGTTCACCAGGCCACCCCGGCCGAGGTCACGACCGTAGCAACGGGCGCAAATACCAAAGCGGGTTTCGCAGGTCAGCGCGGTGCGTACCTTGACTTCGTCGACACCAGCGACTTCGAGCTCGTCAATCATGTCTTCGTCGAGCATGGTGCCAGCCGGGGCCAGCACCGACTGGTTCTCGGGGTGCAGGATGTCTTCAGCAGCGGTACGACCCAAAATGCGGTCGCGCAGCGATTCGATGGTTTCGCCGCCTTCGACAATAGCGCGCATCAAGTAGCCATTGTGGGTGCCACAGTCCTGCTCGGTCACCACCAGGTCTTGCGTCACGTCGACCAAACGACGGGTCAGGTAACCCGAGTTGGCGGTTTTCAAAGCCGTGTCGGCCAGACCTTTACGCGCACCGTGGGTGGAGATGAAGTACTCCAGCACGTTCAGACCTTCGCGGAAGTTGGCGGTAATGGGCGTCTCGATGATCGAGCCGTCAGGCTTGGCCATCAAACCGCGCATACCGGCCACCTGACGAATCTGCGCTGCGGAACCCCGGGCACCGGAGTCGGCCATCATGTAGATGGAGTTGAACGACTCTTGCGGCACCTGGTTGCCATGGCGGTCGATGACGGTTTCTTTGGAGAGCTGGGCCATCATCACCTTGGACACTTCGTCGCCGGCTTTGCCCCAGATGTCGACCACCTTGTTGTAGCGCTCACCGGCAGTCACCAGACCGGAGGTGTACTGGGTGGCGATTTCCTTGACTTCGGCCTCAGCACGCTCAATGATGCCCGGCTTTTCTGTAGGCACCAGCATGTCTTCGATCGAGATCGAGATACCGGCACGGGTGGCCAGACGGAAGCCGTATTGCAGCAGCTTGTCGGCAAACACCACGGTTTCCTTCAGGCCGCACTTGCGGAACGAGGCATTGATGAGGCGGGAAATTTCCTTTTTCTTCAAGGCCTTGTTGATGAAGGCAAAGGGCAGGCCCTTGGGCAGGATTTCCGACAACAGGGCACGACCGACCGAGGTCTCGACCAAGCTGGTACTGGGCGTGAGTTCGCCGGTTTCCTTGTCTTTGGTGTACTCGGTCAGACGCACGCTGATGCGCGAGCTCATTTCGACCTCGCCCGCATCAAAGGCGCGCTGGACTTCACCAGTATCGGCAAACACCAGGCCTTCGCCCTTGCTGTTGATGCGGTCACGGGTGGTGTAGTACAGGCCCAGCACCACGTCTTGCGACGGCACAATGGACGGCTCGCCGTTGGACGGGAACAGCACGTTGTTGGAGGCCAGCATCAGGGTGCGGCATTCCATTTGCGCTTCGACAGACAAGGGCACGTGAACGGCCATCTGGTCACCGTCGAAGTCGGCGTTGAACGCGGCGCAGACCAGCGGGTGCAGTTGAATGGCCTTGCCTTCGATCAAAATTGGCTCAAAGGCCTGGATACCCAAACGGTGCAGCGTAGGCGCCCGGTTCAGCATGACCGGATGCTCCTTGATGACTTCTTCGAGGATGTCCCAAACCACCGGCGTGCCGGTTTCGACTTCTTTCTTGGCCGCCTTGATGGTGGTGGCAATGCCCATGGCTTCCAGGCGCGCAAAAATGAAGGGTTTGAACAGTTCCAGCGCCATCAGCTTGGGCAAACCGCACTGATGCAACTTCAGGGTTGGGCCCACCACAATGACCGAACGGCCCGAGTAGTCGACGCGCTTACCCAGCAAGTTCTGACGGAAACGACCGCCCTTGCCCTTGATCATGTCGGCCAGTGACTTGAGCGCACGCTTGTTGGCGCCGGTCATGGCCTTGCCGCGACGACCGTTGTCGAGCAATGAGTCAACGGCTTCCTGCAACATGCGCTTTTCATTGCGGGCAATGATTTCCGGTGCTTTGAGTTCAAGCAGGCGACGCAGACGGCTGTTGCGGTTGATGACGCGGCGGTACAGGTCGTTCAGATCAGAGGTGGCAAAACGGCCACCGTCCAGCGGCACCAGGGGGCGCAGGTCGGGCGGCAACACCGGCAGCACGTCGAGCACCATCCACTCGGGCTTGATGCCTGACTTTTTGAATGCTTCCAGCAGCTTGAGGCGCTTGGTGTTTTTCTTGATCTTGAGCTCGGAACCGCTTGGGTCGTTGCGCAGCTTTTCGATGGAACTGTCGATGTCGAGGTTTTGCAGCAAATCCTTGACGCCTTCGGCACCCATCTTGGCCTGGAACTCGTCGCCGTATTCCTTGAACTTGGCGTCGAAGTCGTCTTCGGACATGATGCTGTATTTCTTCAGCGGGGTCATGCCGGGGTCGGTCACCACGTAGGCTTCAAAGTAGAGCACGCGTTCGATGTCGCGCAGCGTCATGTCCAGCACCAGACCCAAACGGCTGGGCAGGGACTTCAGGAACCAGATGTGAGCGCAGGGCGCGGCCAGGTCGATGTGACCCATGCGCTCGCGACGCACCTTGGTTTGCGTGACTTCAACGCCGCATTTTTCGCAAATGACACCGCGGTGCTTGAGGCGCTTGTACTTGCCGCACAAGCATTCGTAGTCCTTGATGGGGCCAAAAATCTTGGCGCAAAACAGACCATCACGCTCGGGCTTGAAGGTACGGTAGTTGATGGTTTCCGGCTTTTTGACTTCGCCAAAAGACCAGGAACGAATTTTCTCAGGCGAGGCCATGCCAATTTTGATGGCATCAAAGTGCTCGTCAGGCGTGAATTGCTTGAACAGGTCGAGTAATGATTTCATGTGTGTAAATCCTTAAATTTGTGTCAAACAATCACGAGCGCTCAAGCTCAATGTCCAGGCCCAGGGAACGAATTTCCTTGACCAGCACGTTGAATGATTCCGGCATGCCGGCTTCAATCGAGTGTTCACCCTTGACGATGCTCTCGTACACCTTGGTACGGCCCTGCACGTCGTCGGACTTGACGGTGAGCATTTCCTGCAAGGTGTAGGCGGCACCATAAGCTTCCAGTGCCCACACCTCCATCTCGCCGAAACGCTGACCACCGAACTGGGCCTTGCCGCCCAGCGGTTGCTGCGTGACCAGGCTGTACGGACCCGTCGAGCGGGCATGCATCTTGTCGTCCACCAGGTGGTGCAATTTGAGGTAGTGCATGTAGCCAACCGTGACCGGGCGCTCAAAGCGGTCGCCGGTGCGGCCGTCGTACAGGTAGGCCTGGGTGCGGGTGGACGTCAGGCCCTTGGCCGTGGCCACGTCGTCAGGATAGGCCAGCTTGAGCATGGCGCGGATCTCGTCTTCGGTGGCACCGTCAAAGACCGGCGTGGCAAACGGCATGCCGCTGGTCAGGTTGTCAGCCATGGCGAGCAACTGTGCATCGTCGAGCTGCGCCAGGTCTTCCTTGCGGCCGGTGCTGTTGTAGATCTCGCCCAGGAACTCGCGCAGTTCGGCAACGCGGCTTTCATGCTGCAGCATGTCGCCAATGCGCTGACCAATACCCTTGCCAGCCCAGCCCAAGTGAACTTCAAGCACCTGACCCACGTTCATCCGTGACGGCACGCCCAAGGGGTTCAGCACGATATCGCAGGGGGTTCCGTCGGCCATGTGCGGCATGTCTTCCACCGGCACAATCTTGGAAACCACACCCTTGTTACCGTGGCGTCCGGCCATCTTGTCACCGGGTTGCAGGTGGCGTTTGACGGCCACATAGACCTTGACCATTTTCAGCACACCTGCGGGCAGCTCGTCGCCCTGCGTGAGCTTTTTGCGCTTTTCTTCAAAGGCCAGATCGAAGCGGTGGCGGGTTTGCTCGAGCGAGTTCTTGATGCTCTCGAGTTGCGCCGACACGTCTTCGTCAGCCGGACGAATGTCAAACCAGTGGAACTTCTCGACCGCTGCCAGGTAGGCGGCGTCGATCTTGCTGCCCTTGGCCAGCTTTTGCGGGCCACCGTTGGCAGCTTTACCCACCAGCAGTTTTTCAATACGGGCAAAGGCGTCAGCTTCAACAATGCGCAACTGGTCGTTCAGGTCGAGGCGGAAGCGCTTGAGCTCGTCGTCGATGATCTGCTGGGCGCGGCGGTCACGGGTGATGCCTTCGCGGGTGAACACCTGCACGTCGATGACCGTACCTTGTGAGCCCTGGTCAACACGCAAGGAGGTGTCTTTCACGTCGCTGGCTTTTTCACCAAAGATGGCGCGCAGCAGTTTTTCTTCGGGGGTCAGCGTGGTCTCGCCCTTGGGCGTGACCTTGCCCACCAGCGTGTCGCCCGGCATGACTTCCGCACCCACGTAGATGATGCCGGATTCGTCCAGACGGTTGAGTTGCTGCTCGCTCAGGTTGGGAATGTCACGGGTGATTTCTTCGGCACCCAACTTGGTGTCACGCGCCATGACCACCAGCTCTTCGATGTGGATCGAGGTGTAACGGTCTTCGGCCACGACACGTTCGCTGATCAAAATCGAGTCTTCGAAGTTGTAGCCGTTCCAGGTCATGAAACCGATCAGCATGTTCTGGCCCAGCGCCAGTTCACCCAGGTCGGTGGAGGCACCGTCGGCGATCACGTCGCCCTTGGCCAGCTGGTCGCCTTTTTTGACGATCGGGCGCTGGTGGATGTTGGTGTTCTGGTTGGAACGCTGGTACTTGATGAGGTTGTAGATGTCCACGCCCACCTCACCGGCTTGCGCTTCGGCGTCGTTAACGCGAATCACAACACGGGTGGCATCGACGTAGTCAACCACACCGCCACGGGTGGCGACCACCACAGTGCCGGAGTCAATGGCGGCAACGCGCTCGATGCCGGTGCCGACCATCGGCTTTTCAGGGCGCAGGATGGGCACGGCCTGACGTGACATGTTGGCGCCCATCAAGGCGCGGTTGGCGTCGTCGTGCTCCAGGAACGGAACCAGAGAGGCCGCCACCGACACGATCTGCGCCGGCGACACGTCCATGTACTGCACGCGGTCGGCTGCCACCATGATGGTTTCGCCGGCCTCACGCGCCGAGATCAGCTCGCCGGTCAGGCGGCCATCTTTGTCGAGCACCGCGTTGGCCTGAGCAATCACGTACTTGCCTTCTTCGATGGCTGACAGGTAGTCGATGTCCAACGTGACTTTGGCGTCGACCACACGACGGTAAGGTGTTTCGATGAAGCCGTAGTCGTTGAGACGGGCGTACAGGGCGAGCGAGTTGATCAGACCAATGTTTGGACCTTCGGGCGTTTCAATCGGGCAAACACGACCGTAATGGGTCACGTGCACGTCACGCACCTCAAAGCCGGCACGCTCACGCGTCAAACCACCTGGGCCAAGGGCAGAGACACGGCGCTTGTGCGTGATCTCCGACAGCGGGTTGGTCTGGTCCATGAACTGCGACAACTGCGAAGCGCCGAAAAACTCTTTCAGGGCAGCCGAAATCGGCTTGCTGTTGATCAAGTCATGGGGCATCAGCGGTTCTTGTTCGGCTTGACCCAGGCGTTCTTTCACGGCCTTTTCAATACGGGCCAGACCCATGCGGTACTGGTTTTCGGCCAGTTCGCCCACACAGCGCACACGGCGATTGCCAAGGTGGTCGATATCGTCGACCTGACCATGGCCATTGCGCAAATCAACCAACACCTTGACCACGGCCAAAATGTCTTCGTTGGTCAGCACCATCGGGCCAGTGGATTCCGGGCGACCCATCTTGGCATTGAACTTCATGCGGCCGACACGCGACAAATCGTAGGTGTCGGGGTTGTAGAACAGGCGCTGGAACAGGGCCTGCACGGCGTCTTCTGTAGGCGGCTCGCCTGGGCGCATCATGCGGTAGATGGCAACCCGGGCAGCAAACTCGTCGGCGGTTTCGTCAGTACGCAGGGTCTGCGAAATGTAGGCGCCCTGGTCGAGTTCATTGGTGTAAATGCAGGCCAGGTCTTGCACACCGCTGGTGCGCAGTTTCTTCAGCAACACTTCGGTCAGCTCTTCATTGGCCTTGGCCAAAATTTCGCCGGTGTCAGCGTCGACGACGTTACGGGCCACGACACGGCCGACCAAAAAGTCTTCGGGCACCGAAATGTGGGTGGTGGCCGACTGCTCAAGTTCGCGCGTGTGGCGCACGGTCACGCGTTTTTCCTTGGCCACAATGACCTTGCCGCTCTTGTCGGTAATGTCAAAGCGGGCCACTTCGCCGCGCAGGCGCTCGGCCACAAATTCCATCTGGGCACCACTGTCCATCAGGCGGAAGTTGTCATTGACAAAGAAGTTGGCCAGGATCGACTCGTTGTTCAGGCCGATGGCCTTGAGCAGAATCGTGACCGGCATCTTGCGCCGACGGTCAACCCGGAAATACAGGATGTCCTTGGGGTCGAACTCGAAGTCGAGCCAGGAGCCACGGTAAGGGATGATGCGTGCCGAGAACAGCAGTTTGCCCGAGCTGTGGGTCTTGCCCTTGTCGTGCTCAAAGAACACGCCGGGTGAACGGTGCAACTGCGACACGATGACACGCTCGGTGCCATTGATCACAAACGAGCCTTTGTCGGTCATCAGGGGCACTTCGCCCATGTAGACTTCTTGCTCCTTGACTTCTTTCACAACCTTGTTTTGTGAGGTGGAAGACTCACGGTCGTAAATGATCAGTTGTACACGGGCGCGCACGGCAGAAGAAAACGTCAGACCCCGGGTCTGGCATTCACGCACATCAAACGCTGGCTTGCCCAGGTTGTAGTCAAGGTACTTCATCTCGACAAAACCGTTGTGGGACACGATCGGAAACGCCGCATTGAAAGCCGCTTGCAGGCCTTCATCAGTGCGCTTTTTGGCAGAGATGCCGGCTTGCAAAAACGCTGTGTAGGCGTCTTTTTGCATTTGCAGCAGGTAGGGAATCTCGAGCACGCTGTCGCGGCTGCCAAAATTTTTACGTATCCGTTTGCGTTCGGTGTATGAATAAGCCATGAAATCTCCGGGCAAATGAGGACTGGGGTGGTCCTGAACGACGTTAACGCTTGGTGATTGGCCACTACCAATCAATGGCGGACGGTTGCACCTTGCATGCAACCCGAACCAAGGCATCTTCTGCTGTCGGGGTTAGAAGACACTGGAAACAGGGCGGGTAACCCGCTTTCCAGTGTGTTCTGCAAAAACACCAAAGGCTGGAGGCCTTTAACAGCACTCCAGCCCTGAGGAAAACTCTTGTTACTTGAGTTCAGCCTTGGCACCAGCGTCAAGCAGCTTCTTCAGAGCGGCTTCAGCATCTGCCTTGGACACGGCTTCTTTGACGTTCTTCGGAGCGCCGTCAACCATGTCTTTGGCTTCCTTGAGGCCCAGACCCGTGATTTCGCGCACGGCCTTGATGACCGACACCTTTTGGGCGCCCGCGTCAAGCAGAACCACGTTGAATTCGGTCTTTTCTTCGGCCACAGCAGCAGCACCGCCACCGCCAGCAGCAGGTGCAGACATGGCTGCAGCGCTCACACCAAACTTCTCTTCGATGGCTTTCACCAGGTCGTTGAGTTCCATGACCGTCATGCTGTCGAGCGCGGTCAAAAATGCGTCTTTATCGAATGCCATTTTGTTTCCTAACAATTGATTAATTTCTGTGCATTGCAAGCGTTACGCTGCAACGGCCTCAGCGGGTGCTTCTTCTGCACTGCCGCCCTTTTGCTCTGCCAAGGCTGCCATGACACGCGCGATGCGTGAAATGGGAGACTGCATCAAGCCCAGCAACTGTGCCAGCAACACTTCCTTGGAAGGGATGCTTGCCAATTGCTTCACGCCCTCGACATCCAGAGCCTTGCCGCCGTATGCACCTGCGCGAATCACCAACTTGGCGTTGGTTTTCGCGAAGTCAGCCACCACTTTCGCGGCTGCCACTGCATCTTCGGAAAAGCTGTAGATCAGCGGACCGGTCATCTGGTCGGACACAACTTCAAAGCTGCTACCGGCGACAGCACGGCGGGCCAGTGTGTTTTTCAACACACTCAGGTCCACACCACTGCTGCGCGCGGTTGAGCGCAATTTGGTCATGTCGGCGACCGTGATGCCACGGTATTCCGCTATCACGAGCGTTTGAGCTTTAGCGGCGAGGCCAGTCACTTCACTGATGACCGCTTCTTTCTCACTGCGATTTAAACTCAAGGTCAACTCCTTAAAAAAGTACCTTTTTGCGCTTTTTTCAAGCTCGCATCCGGGTACACCATATTGCAGCGACCAACTGTTCAGGAACTATTAAATTCTTGGGCAGCGGGATCGCCATCTGCGTTGGCTGTCAGTGATTAAGTGCTTTCACCCCAAGGGGTTCGGCACACCAACGGTCTTGGATGGCCTGCGGCAGCCTGAATGACCACCGCAGCCCACCACGTCAGGCTAGCCTTTCGGACAGCCCAATTTCTTGCATTACGCGTTAATCGACTGCAGGTCCACACGCACGCCGACACCCATGGTGCTGGATACGGCAGCCTTGCGCAAATACAAACCCTTGCTGGTAGCGGGCTTGGCTTTCACCAGCGCATCGACCAAAGCAGCCAGGTTGCCTTGCAGCTTGTCGCTGTCAAAGGAACGACGGCCAATGGTGGAATGCACAATACCGGCCTTGTCAACACGGAACTGCACCTGACCGGCCTTGGCGTTCTTGACCGCGGTGGCGACGTCAGGGGTGACCGTGCCAACCTTGGGGTTGGGCATCAGGCCACGTGGGCCGAGGATCTGGCCCAGGGTACCCACAACGCGCATGGCATCGGGGGCAGCAATGACCACGTCAAAGGGCATATTGCCCGCCTTGATCATGGCAGCCAGGTCGTCCATACCAACGATGTCAGCACCGGCGGCCTTGGCTTCTTCAGCCTTGGCGCCCTGAGCGAACACGGCAACACGTTTGGTCTTGCCGGTGCCGTTAGGCAACACAACAGCACCACGCACCACTTGGTCAGATTTCTTGGCATCGATGCCGAGCTGCACAGCCACGTCGATGGATTCATCGAACTTGGCGTTGGCAAATTCTTTTACCAGACCCAGAGCGTCGCCAATGAGGTACAGCTTGCCGCTGTCCACTTTGCCTTGCTGGGCTTTTTGTTTTTTAGTCAAGCGGGCCATTTACACACCCTCCACAGTGATGCCCATCGAGCGGGCGGAGCCGGCGATGGTACGAACGGCTGCATCCATGTCGGCAGCGGTCAGGTCTTTGATTTTGGTCTTGGCGATTTCTTCGAGCTGTGCGCGCGTGATCTTGCCGACCTTGGTCTTGAGCGGGTTGGCCGAACCCTTGTCGATCTTGACCGCTTTCTTGATCAGGATCGATGACGGTGGCGACTTGATGATAAAAGTGAAGCTCTTATCAGCAAAAGCAGTGATCACCACGGGCAGTGGCAGTCCAGGCTCGATACCTTGGGTCTGGGCATTGAATGCCTTGCAGAATTCCATGATATTCAAACCACGTTGACCCAGGGCCGGGCCAATGGGGGGGGATGGGTTGGCCTTACCAGCTGGTACTTGCAGCTTGACAAAACCGACGATTTTTTTCGCCATGTTTAACTCCTAACGGGTGCTAACGCCTTGATCTGCAAACTGCAGCTTCGGGCTCCCCGACGTTGACGACTCACTTCAAAAACATTCGCACCGAGTCGGAAAGGCACGAAATACAAATTAAATGCATCTGATCAGTTGAGGACAGAGCAAATTTGCTATGCAAATCTTGGTCTGTCCCACAATATCTCATCATGTTGGGGTCAGAGCACGTTGCTGCGCAAGTGGTCTGACCCGCAAAATCTCGGGTTTTTCTCAGGCTTTCTCCACCTGGGAAAACTCAAGCTCGACCGGTGTTGCACGACCAAAAATGGTGACCGCAACACGCACCTTGCTTTTCTCGTAATTGACTTCTTCCACAGAACCGTTGAAATCGGCAAACGGGCCTTCTTTGACACGCACGTACTCACCGACCACAAATTCAACTTTGTGCCGCGGCTTCTCGGTGCCTTCTTGCATCTGGCTCACAATTTTCTGGACTTCGGCTTCAGAAATGGGGGAAGGACGTGTTTTGCCGCCGCCCACAAAGCCAGTCACCTTGTTGGTGTGCTTAACCAGGTGCCAGGTGTCATCGTCCATGACCATCTCAACCAGCACATAACCAGGGAAAAACTTGCGCTCGGTGGTCTTCCTCTGGCCGTTCTTTATTTCGACCACTTCTTCCATGGGCACCAGAATGCGGCCGAACTTGCTTTGCATGCCGGCGCGGTTGATGCGCTCAAGGATATTGCGTTCGACCGCCTTTTCCATGCCCGAGTAGGCATGGACCACATACCAACGCAAATCCGGATTCACGGGCGCAGCCACTGGGAGGCTTACCGCCTCCTCAGCACCATCCAATGGGGTATTCACAGCATCCGTCATTATTATTTCCACCCCAAAATCAGGTCATAAAAGAACCATTCGAGCGTTTTGTCTGTCAACCACAGGAACAGCGCCATGATCAGGACAAAGCCAAACACATAAAGCGTCATCTGGATGGCTTCCTTGCGGGCAGGCCAAACGACTTTCTTCACCTCGCGGACGGAATCTTGAGCAAAAGCCGTCAAGGACTTACCGGTTTCCGAGACTAAAAAAACCACGGCAGCCAGGGCCAGCCCGGTCAACAAGCCCAACCACTGAAACAAGGGGCCTTGCTTGGTCAATGCGTAGTAAGCCACCAGCGATGCCAGCACCAAAGCCGCAGCGAGCGCCAGCTTGGCTTTGTCGGCGGTTGTGTTGACAGTTTGTACTTGAGGGATGGCCATGTTGTGTTGATCTTGCCTGTTTAAACTAGCACTGAAATAGAGCGACCTTGAGACGCACAAGCCCGCCAGGTGAGTAGCGGGCTTTTTTGGCACCTGACGACATCATCAGGTGGCAGGGGCAGTAGGAATCGAACCTACAACCTTCGGTTTTGGAGACCGAC
>JAQSDS010000393.1 GCA_029946045.1 Rhodoferax sp. | reverse complement strand
TGCGGGCACGCGGCGTCAGGCCGTTGGCGTGCGCCGTGGCTTCATTGGCCAGCAAGAGCGCGCAGGCACCATCGTTGACGCCCGAGGCGTTGCCTGCGGTCACGCTCAAATCGGGGCCGTTGACGCCCTTGAGTTTGGCCAGCATCGCCAGCGTGGTTTCGGGGCGCGGGTGCTCGTCGGTGTCGACCACCACCGGGTCGCCCTTTTTACGCGCAATCCGCACCGGGATCAGCTCGTCGGCAAAGCGCCCTGCCGCGTGGGCTGCTGCCCAGCGTTGTTGTGAGCGCACGGCAAAAGCGTCCTGATCAGCCCTGGAGATGTTGAAGTCGGCGGCCACGTTGTCTGCCGTTTGTGGCATCGAATGGGTGTCGTACAACTGCTTCATCATGGGGTTCGGAAAACGCCAGCCAATCGTGGTGTCATAAATGGCCGCGCTGCGCGACCAGGCGGCGTCAGCCTTGCCCATGACAAAGGGCGCGCGCGACATGCTTTCAACCCCGCCGGCAATCATCAGATCGGTTTCGCCCGACTTGATGGCGCGCGCCGCCATGCCGACGCAGTCCAGCGACGAGCCACACAGGCGGTTGACGGTGGTGCCCGGCACCTCGATGGGCAAGCCCGCCAGCAGGCCAGCCATGCGCGCCACGTTGCGGTTGTCTTCACCCGCCTGGTTGGCACAGCCAAAAATGATGTCGTCCACGCTGGCCCAGTTGACCTGTGGATTGCGTTCCATCAGGGCTTTCAGCGGAATGGCGGCCAGGTCGTCGGCGCGCACGCCAGCCAACGCACCGCCGTAGCGGCCAATGGGAGTGCGAATGGCATCGCAAATAAAGGCTTCAGTCATGGTGTTTTCTTTAAAGTTGTTTGGGGCGTTCGTCAACCACCCGGCGCGCCTTGCCGGTGAGCGTGCGCGGTATCGCCTCAGGCGCCAGCACACTGACCTTGGTGGTGATGCCGACGATGGTTTTGATGTGGTGCTGCAATTCTTTGGCCAGCGCCGCAATATCCGCAGGCGAGAGTTGCGCGGCAGCCTCGCGCTGCAACTCGCAGCGCACTTCCACGTTGTCCAGGTGGCCGTCGCGGCTGAGCTGGATCTGGTAATTCCCCGAGAGCCGCTTGTCGCGCAGGATTTGTTCTTCGATTTGTGTCGGGAACACATTCACCCCACGCACGATCAGCATGTCGTCACTGCGGCCGGTGATCTTGCCCATGCGCCGGAACGCACGCGAGGTGGGTGGCAGCAGGCGCGTCAGGTCACGGGTGCGGTAACGAATCACCGGGAACGCTTCTTTGGTGAGTGAGGTGAACACCAGTTCGCCGTCTTCACCATCGGCCACCACCTCGCCGGTTTCCGGGTTGATGATTTCGGGGTAGAAATGGTCTTCCCAGATCACCGGGCCGTCTTTGGACTCAATGCATTCGCAGGCCACGCCGGGGCCCATGACCTCGGTCAGGCCGTAAATGTCGATCGCGTCAATGCCCAGCTTGCGCTCAATCTCGGCACGCATGCCCTCGCCCCAAGGCTCAGCGCCAAAGATGCCGATCTTGAGCGAGATCTGGTCTGGTGTGATGCCCAGGCGCTCAAACTCCTCGGCAATCACCAGCGAGTAGCTGGGGGTCACCATGATGATTTGCGGCTGAAAGTCCAGAATCTGCGCCACCTGTTTTTCGGTCTGCCCGCCCGACATCGGCACCACGGTGCAACCCAGCCGCTCGGCGCCATAATGCGCGCCCAGACCGCCAGTGAACATGCCGTAGCCATAGGCGTTGTGCAGCATGTCGCCCGCGCGGCCACCGGCGGCACGAATCGAGCGCGCCACCAGGTTGGCCCAGTTATCAATGTCTTTCAGCGTGTAGCCGACCACGATCGACTTGCCGGTGGTGCCGGACGAGGCGTGCAAGCGGGCAATCTTTTCCCTGGGCACTGCAAACAGGCCAAACGGGTAGTGGTCGCGCAGCGCGATCTTGGTCATGAACGGGAACTTGGCCAGGTCAGCCAGGGTTTTCAGGTCGCTGGGGTGCACACCTTTTTCATCAAAAGCTTTTTTATGAAATGGCACGTTGTCATAAGCGTGCTGCAGCGACCACTTCAGGCGCTGCAGTTGCAAGGCGCTGATTTCATCGCGGCTGGCGGTTTCAATGGCGTCGAGTTCACCGGCTTGGGGTTTTTTGGCAGTCATTCAATTCTCCTCTGGGTATCGGTCAATTTAACAATTTTGAAGTCAGGTGGCGGCATCGGTCTGCTGCAAGCCGGCGATGACCTCACCTTTGATGCGGTAACTTTTGCCGCGAAACAGCGCCACGGTCTTGCCACTGCGGGTGCGCACCGTGATGTCATACACCCCGGTGCGGCCAGACAGCGAGCGCTCCACCGCTTCGGCTTCCAGCACGTCACCCTCGTGCGCTGGCGCCAGAAAGTCAATGTTGCAGCTCGACGCCACGGTGTTCTGGTTGTAGCTGTTGCAGGCAAAGGCAAAGGTACTGTCGGCCAGCATGAAGATGAAGCCGCCGTGGCAGATGTGATGGCCGTTGACCATGTCGCTGCGCACCGGCATGGCAAACATGGCGTAGCCGGGTTTGACACTGAGCGCTTGTATGCCCAGGCCTTGCGTGGCGCGGTCGCGCGACCACATGGCCTGTGTCACGGCATCGGCCAGTTCTTGTGGGTTGGCGTATGAATCCGTCATGAAAAGACCTTTGCGGCGTAAAGTTGGTGTTGAATCAGGGGCGAGGTGCGGTAGCGGTCTTCGCCATAGGTTTGCGCCAGATGCGCAAGCACGGTGCTGAGCTTGTCGATACCTATGGCGTTGGCCCAGGCCAGCGGGCCGCAGGGGTAATTGACACCCAGGCGCATGGCGGTGTCGACGGCAGCGGTGTCACACACGCCCTGGTTGACAGCATCAGCCGCTTCGTTGGCCAGCATGGCCACGGTGCGCATCACGATCAGGCCGGGGATGTCTTGCAACTGCGACACGGCAAAGCCTGCCGCCTGCAGCAAGCCCATGGCGCTGTTGGCGGCTGCGCTGTCACAGTGGGCGGCCACGCTCACAGCCAGCCGGGTGGCGGTCTGGTAGTCCAGCGCCAAGTCGATCAGCACGGTGTTGGGCAGATGGGTGTCAACGGCGCAGCGCGTGGCGGTGCGGCCGTCGGTCACGCGCAAAGTGGCGCCGCCCGCACTTGCCAAGGCGTCACCGTCGGCGGCGGCCTGGGTGAAGCTGACCTGGTTGGTTTGCAGGCGCTTTGCCAGGGCTTGGGCGACCGCTGATTGCCCGTACACCACGATGTCTTTGGGTTGAACCTGCTCTGGCGCGGTGGCCGGCAACGGCTTGACGGCGCTGGCGCTGTAGTCAAAAAACCCCCGGCCAGACTTCCTGCCCAGAAAGCCGGCATCCACCAGGTCTTGCTGAATCAACGAAGGCAAAAAGCGCGGGTCGTTGAAAAAGGCGCGCCACACCGAGTTGGTCACGGCAAAGTTCACGTCGTGGCCAATCATGTCCATCAGCTCAAACGGCCCCATGCGAAAACCACCGGCCTCGCGCATCACGGCATCCAGCGTGGCGCAATCGGCACCGCCTTCATTGAGCACGCGCAAGGCTTCGGCGTAATACGGGCGCGCCACCCGGTTGACGATGAAGCCCGGCGTGGATTTGGCCTGCACCGGGGTCTTGCCCCAGGCCGCAGCCGTGGCAAACAGGGTGTCGGCGACGTCCTGGTGGGTGGCCAGACCTGACACCACCTCGACCAGCGCCATCAGCGGCGCCGGGTTGAAGAAGTGCAAGCCAGCCAGACGCTGCGGGTGTTTGAGCGCGGCGCCAATGGCAGTGATGGAAATCGACGAGGTGTTGCTGGCCAGAATGCAGCCCTCAGACACCACGGCTTCCAGGTCTTTGAACAGTGTTTGCTTGACCTGCAGATTTTCCACAATGGCTTCCACCACCAGGGCCGCATCGGACAAATCAGCGATGTGCCCGGCAGCCAGCAAGCGCGCGCCGGCATCCTTGGACGCTTGCGGGCTCAGCTTGCCTTTGGCTGCCATTTTTTCAAACTGGGCACAAATACCCGCAATCGCCTGGGCAGCAGCGCCGGGGCGGTTGTCGAGCAGCTTGACCGTGTGACCCGCGGCGGCGGCCACCTGGGCAATACCGGCACCCATGGCGCCAGCGCCTATGACGGCGATCACGGCTTGTGAAGAGAGCGCTTGTGTCATGGTGATCAGTTGCCGGTGAATTTGGGTGCGCGTTTTTGCTGGAAAGCCGCCACGCCTTCCTTGAAGTCGTCGCGCCAGCCCAGCTCGCGCATGAAGCCGGCTTCAAAACCCAGCTGTTGTTCCAGGGTGTGGTTGGGCGCGGCGTGCATGGCCAGCCGGGTGGCAACCAGCGCACGGGTGGGCATTTGCGCCAGCTGCGCCGCCAGTTTGTCCACGGTTGACGCGAGTTCAGCGTCATCCACTGCCTGCCAGATCAGGCCCCACGCTTCGGCTTTTTCAGCCGGTAATTTGTCAGCCAGCATGGCCAGGCCAAGCGCGCGCGCCATGCCCACACGCTGCGGCAAAAACCAGGTGCCACCGGTGTCCGGAATCAGGCCGATTTTACTGAACGCCTGCAAAAACGAGGCGGATTTGGCGGCAATCACCAGGTCACAGGCCAGCGCCAGACTGGCTCCGGCGCCGGCCGCAATGCCATTCACCATGGCCACCGTAGGCACACGCAGGTTTTGCAGCGCCAGAATCAGCGGCTTGTAGTTTTGCTCCACCACATGGCCAATGTCAGGCTGCAGCGGGCCCATGGCCATCTCGGGGTCGGCCAGGTCTTGTCCCGCGCAAAATGCACGGCCTGCACCCGTGAGCACCAGCACGCGAATGGTTTTGTCGTGTTGCACGGTGTCCAGCGCGCCGCGCAACTCCACATGCATGGCGCCGGTAAAGCTGTTGAGTTTGTCGGGGCGGTTGAGCGTCAGGCGGGCAATGCCGTCCTGGGCTTCAAAACGAATGTTCTGGTAAGTCATGGTGTGCCTTAAACGTGGGCGCGGCGCTGCACTACGCGGAAGCGGTTGGCCACAAAGGCCGAGTCTGAGTACGAGGCATTGGCCGCCGGGTTGCCACCGGTGCCGTGGTAGTCGGAGAACGCGGCGGACTGGTTGACAAACACCGCGCCAGTCAGGTTGATGGACAACGCCACTTTGGCGCGCCAGGTGGCGGCTGTCATGGCCTCAATCACTTCCGGACGGGTGGAGTAGATACCGGCAGTCAACGCGCCGTGGGTGGCAATGACCCGCTCCGACAAGGCAATGGCGGCCGCGGTGTCGGCCACTTTCACGACAAAGGTGATCGGGCCAAAGCGCTCTTCCATGTAAGCGGCTTCATCGGCCGCATCACAGGTCAGCAGCACCGGGGTGCGCACTTCGGCCTTGGGAAACTCGGGGTTGTCGAGCTTCTTGGAAGCCAGCACGACTTTGCCCAACGCGCCACTTTCAGCCAGGGCGATGCGCGCCAGCGTGTCGGTGGATTGCACCGCACCGAGCACGGCACAAGCCACTTCGGGCTTGGCCAGAAAACCGTCGATGGCGCGGGCCAGGTCGGCACACACCTCGTCATACGACTTGTGGCCGTCTTCGGTGTCAATGCCGCCGGCAGGCACAAACAGCGCCTGCGAGGTGGTGCACATCTGGCCGGAGTACAGCGACAGCGTGAACGCCAGGTTGCGCAGCATGGGTTTGTAAGCGTCGGTCGAGTCGATCACGATGTTGTTGACCCCGGCCAATTCGGCATACACCTGGGCCTGGCGGCAGTGGTCAATGAGCCATTGGCCAAACACGTTACCACCGGTGAAGTCGACTGACTTGACTGCGGCGTGGGTGACCAGCGCCTGCGTGGCTTCACGCTTGTCGGGCACACACAGGGTGACCAGATTGGGGTCAAGGCCGTGCTCGGTCAACACGGCACGCAAGGTGCGCACGGTGATGGCGGCGGGCAGAATCGCGTTGTTGTGTGGTTTGACAATCACCGCGTTGCCGGTGGCCAGCGCCGCAAACAGGCCCGGGTAGGTGTTCCAGGTGGGGAAAGTGCCACAACCCACCACCACAGCCACACCCCGGCCGACAATTTGAAAATGCTTCTTCATGACCAGCGGCGGGTTTTTGCCCTGCGGCTTTTCCCAGGTCGCTTCAGCGGGCACAAAACTTTGCTCACGGTAGGCGTAGGTCACGGCCTCCAGGCCACGGTCCTGCGCGTGAGGTGACCCAGCCTGAAACGCCATCATCCAGCCCTGGCCGGTGGTCATCATCACCGCGTGGGCGATCTCGAAGCTCTGTGCGTTCAGGCGGTCCAGCATCTCGATGCACAGGCCGGTGCGGCCTTCCACCCCGGCGGCCTGCCAGCCGGTCATGGCGGCCTGGCCAGCGGTAATCAGCGCCTCGATGTCGCACACCGGGTACTGCACATTCAGGTCAATGCCAAAAGGTGACACTTCGCCGCCCAGCCAGGCGTGGGTGCCGGGCTGCTGCAGGTCAAACTGCTGGCCCAGGTGCGCCTCAAACGCCTTCTTTCCGTCATCCGCTGCGGTTTCACCATAGGTCTTGGGGCTGGGCATCTCGTTGTACGCGGCCCAGTAACCACGGGTATGGATGGCGTTGAGGGCGGCGACAAGCTTGGCGCGGTGTTTTTCGAAGAGTGGGTGTGTCATGGGAGGCGTCCTGTAGAGAGTTCAATCAGATTAAAAAAGATGGTTCAAAGTGCTTGCTGGCTTAGCCTGCATAGGCTTGCACCGTTTGGTCGATTGCGCCAAAGATCGACGCACCTTGCGCGTCCAACATCTCAATGCGCACGCTGTCACCGAACTGCATGTAGGGCGTTTGCGGTTTGCCGGTCTCAATGGTTTCGTACATGCGCACCTCGGCAATGCAGGCATAACCGACCCCGCCGTGCGCCACTGACGAGCCATACAACCCGCCCTGCTTGTTCGATACCGTGCCGGAACCGATGATGGAACCCGCGCGCAGCTCACGCGTTTTGGCCGCATGGGCAATCAGTTGTGCAAAGTTGAAGACCATGTCTTGCCCCGCGTCGGGCTGGCCAAACAAGGCGCCGTTCAAATGCACGGTCAAAGGCCGTTGCACCCGGCTGTCCACCCAGTGGGCACCCAGCTCGTCGGGCGTGACCGCCACCGGGCTGAAGGCTGACGCGGGTTTGGACTGGAAGAAGCCAAATCCCTTGGCCAACTCCGCCGGGATCAGGTTGCGCAGTGACACGTCGTTGACCAGCATCAGCAGGCGCACCGATTTGGCGGCGGCTGCCGCGTTGCTGCCCATGTTCACGTCGCCAGTGACCACGGCCACCTCGGCTTCCAGGTCGATGCCCCAGTCCACCGAGAGGGCGCGCACCGGGTCACGTGGGCCGACAAACGCGTCCGAGCCGCCCTGGTACATCAAGGGGTCGGTCCAGAATTCAGCGGGCAACTCGGCACCACGGGCGCGGCGCACCAGCTCCACATGGTTGACATAGGCCGAGCCATCGGCCCATTGGTAGGCGCGCGGCAGCGGTGAGTGGCAGGCGGCCGGGTCAAACGCATCGGGGTTGCTGAAGGCGCCACTGTTGAGAGCTTCATAGACCTGGCGCAACTGCGGTTCACACGTCTCCCAGTCGTCCAGCGCGGCTTGCAAGGTACGGGCAATGGCTGGCACGGCGCGGCAATGGGTCAACGCGCGGTTGACCACCACCAGAGTGCCGTCGCGTCCGCCTTGTTTGAGTGTGGCAAGTTTCATGGCTTATTCCCCGGCAAAAGAGCCGTCGTGCATCCAGCGGGCGTGCTGTGGGGCTTTTTTGGTCACGGCCCATTCATTGAGCATGTCCCACTTGGCTTCGTCGAGCATTTTGGCCATTTTTGGTGTGCCGGTGTTGGCGGCGAGTTCCAGCCGGTGGCCGCTGGGGTCAAAGAAGTAGATGGATTTGAAGATGGTGTGGTCGGTGGGGCCCACCACCTCAATGCCATCGGCTTCGAGTTTGGCCTTGGTTTCCAGCAGCTCGTCCACCGTGGCGACTTGCATGGCCAGGTGTTGCGTCCAGGCCGGGGTGTTCTCGTCGCGGCCCATCTCGGGCTTGGTCGGCAGCTCAAAAAACGCCAACACATTGCCACCACCGGCGTCCAGAAACACGTGCATGTAGGGGTCGGGCTCTTTGGTGGACGGCACTTCGTTTTCGGCAATCGCCAGGATGAAGGCCATGTTGAGGTACTTGCCGTACCACTCCACGGTTTGTTTGGCATCTTTGCAGCGGTAGGCTACATGGTGGATTTTCTGGATTTGCATGGGAGTTCCGATCAAGATTCGTTGCGGGCAATTTGCATGGCTTGGCGCAGCACGCTGATGTCGCCCACGTGGTTGGCCAGCAGCAGCACCAGTTTGGCGTTGACCATGGCGCTTTGTTCGTCGGTCAGGTCACGATGCGTGTCAATCAGGGCTTCGTAAAAGTCGTCGCCCGGGGTGAACGCGCGAAAGTAGCGCTTGCCGGACTCGTTGAAGTTGGGTTGCAGGTTAAGTGGCATCAAGGGCTCCTTATTGAAGGTTACAGGTGGCGCGGGCAATAGCCAGGCGGACCTGCTCGGCATCAAAACTGCGCCAGCGCGCTGCCACATGCTGGTCTGGACGGATCAGGTAGGTGGTGCCGGGCGTGGCGTCAAAGCGCTCGGCAAAGCGCCCCGCGCGGTCTTCCAGCACCCGCAGACCATTCGGCGCCGTGCTGGCTTTGGCTGCCACCAGCACCACTTCAGGTGCCATTGGCCCACTCGCCACGGCCTTGAAGCTGGCCAGCAGGTCGGCGTCGCTTGATGCGCCATCAAGCACGTACACCAGCAGCATGAATTGTTTACCCACCTGGTCAAGCAGCCAGGCCGCCTGGCCCTGCACCTGCATGGGTGCATCGTCCATCGCCGCGCCGGGCACCATGTCGCCGGCGAAACTGCCGTCATCGGGTGTGTTCAGGCCTGACTCGGTCAGGAAGCTCGGCACCGATAAACGCCCTGAATTGACCAATGCGCGGGCAAACGCATGCTCGCGCGCCAGGCTCAGCACCGCGTTGCGAAAGGTCAGCGAGGTTTTGCTTTTTGGCGTGATGAAGTCGGTGGAGCGGGTGGAGTTGAGCAGGTTTTCTTCGGCGGCAAACACCCGCTCTTCAGAATAGGTGTCAAGCAAGGCTGGCGGGGCCTTGCCCTCAATCACCAGCTTGAGTTTCCAGCACAGGTTGTCGGTGTCCTGAATGCCGGAGTTGGCACCGCGCGCGCCAAACGGTGACACCTGGTGCGCGGCGTCGCCCACAAACAACACGTGGCCGTGGGTGAAGGCGTTCATGCGGCGGCACTGGAAGGTGTAGACGCTGACCCATTCCAGTTCAAACTCACGCTCGTCACCCAGCATGGCCTTGATGCGCGGAATCACCTTCTCGGGCTTCTTTTCTTCTTCGGGGTCGGCGTCCCAGCCGAGTTGAAAGTCGATGCGGTACACGTTGTCGGCCTGGCGGTGCAGCAGCACCGATTGACCGGGGTGAAACGGCGGATCAAACCAGAACCAGCGCTCGTGCGGAAAATCAGCCTTCATGACCACGTCGGCAATCAGAAAACGGTCTTTGAAAATCTTGCCGTCAATGTCCAGATTCATCATGCGCCGAATGCCACTGCGGGCACCATCGGCCACCACCAGCCAATCGGTCTCCAGGGAATAAATGCCGTCGGGCGTTTCAACCTGCAACGTCGCGCCATTACCCTGCGGTGTCACCGACACCACCTTGTTCTTGAAGCGCAAGTCCAGGTTGGGCAGCTCCTTGGCGCGTGTCACCTCGAACTCTTCCAGGTAATACTGCTGCAGGTTGATCATGCCCGGGCGTTTGTGGTCGGTTTGCGGCAACAGGTTGAAGTTGTACACCTCTTGCTCGCGGAAAAATGTGCGGCCCACGTTCCAGCTCACACCCTTGTCCATGCATGGCTCGCCCAGGCCCAGGCGGTCCAGCACTTCAAGGGTGCGCTTGGCGTAACACACACCACGCGAGCCCACCGACACGGTGTCATCATCGTCGAGCACCACCACCGCAACGCCCGACTGCGCCAGTTCAATGGCTGCGGCCAGACCCACCGGGCCAGCGCCCACGACCACCACCGGGTAGCGTTTTGCTGGCACGCCGCTCTGTTCGGGCGGGCGGACGTAATCGAATTTTGGATATTGGTAAGTGCTTAACATGGCTTGTCTCGTATTCTTTTGTGGAAGGAAAACCAAGGTAAAAAAACAGCGTCATCGCGGGTGAGGCGTGGCAGTCCAGATCGCCAGGATTCATGGATTGCTTCACTGCGCTCGCAATGACGGTTACCTGCTTTACTCAGCCGCTTGCAGGCCGTGCCACATTTCCTTGTCGCGCTCGGCCGTCCAGATGCGCGGGTGTTTGATGCCACTGGCCTCGTCCACGGCGCGGGTCACGTCAAACGGCAGGCAGTGTTCGTAAATAAAGACCTGGCCAAACTTGGGGTCCATGGCTTTGCGGCAATGCGCCATGGCCTGGTTCAGGTTCATGCCAAGGGCCACTGCTTCTTTGGCTGAACTCAGCAAGGTGCTGACGAAATCGCGGGTGTAGGCCAAGCCGGAGGCCACACGCTCAGGGGTGTCAAGCGCCGGGCCACGGCCGGGCACGATTTTTTCGGGCTTCAGGGCGGCCAATGCATCGAGCGTGGCGGGCCATTCTTCCAACTGGGCGTCGCCGGTGTAACACGCAGCATCGGCTTCCATCAGATCGCCTGAGAACAGCACCTTCTCGGATGGCACCCACACAATGGTGTCACCCTTGGTGTGGCCGGGGCCCACATGCATGATCTTGACTTCGAGCTTGCCCATCCACAAGGTCATCTCGTCCTTGAACACCATGGTCGGCCAAGTCAGGCCGGGGATCGAGTCAAAGGCGTCAAACAGGCGCGGAAAACGCTCGTATTCAGACTGCATGTCTTGCGCACCGCGCTCCACAATCATCTCGTAGGTGCCCTGGCTGGCAATGATTTCCTGCATGCCAGCACTCTTGTAGCCCGACGCACCCAGCACGCGCACCGCGTGGTAATGCGACAGCACCACGTATTTGATGGGCTTGCTTGAGACCTTGCGAATCTCGGCAATCAGGCTTTGCGCCATCACCGGCGTGGCCAGCGCGTCACAAATCAGCACCGCGTCTTCACCAATGATGACGCCGGTATTGGGGTCGCCCTCGGCGGTGTAGGCCCAGCAGTGCTCAGACAACTGGGCAAACGTGGTCTTCTTGACCTCAAGGTCGGCCTGCGAGGCGAATTTTTTGGTCATGGTATTCCTTCGGTTGATTCTTTACATACCCAGGTACGCGGCGCGCACCTGTTCGTTGCTGATGAGTTCCTGGCCGGTGCCGGTGAGCGTTACCGTGCCGGTTTCCAGCACATAACCCCGGTCGGCAATCGCCAGCGCGGCAAAGGCGTTTTGCTCGACCAGCAAAATCGTCATGCCCTTGCTCTTGAGCATGCGGATCACGTTGAACACTTCTTCCACCAGCAGCGGCGCCAGCCCCATGCTTGGCTCATCCAGCAGCAGCAGGCTGGGCCGGCCCATCAGGGCGCGGCCAATCGCCAGCATTTGCTGTTGACCGCCTGACAAGGTGCCAGCGGGCAGCGCGCGTTTTTCTTTCAGGATCGGGAACATGGTGAAGATTTTTTCCATGTCGCCTTCCACCTGGTCACGTGGCTGCGTGTAGGCACCCAGGCGCAGGTTGTCTTCAATCGACAGTGGGCCAAACACCTGGCGGCCTTCGGGGCTTTGGCAAATGCCAAGGCGCATGCGTTTGTCGGAGCGCAGTTTGCTGATGTCTTCACCCTTGAAGTGAATGCTGCCCGCGCTCATTGGCTGCACGCCCGACAAGGTGCGCAAAAACGTGGTTTTGCCCGCCCCATTGGCCCCCACCAGGGCCACGGTTTCGCCCCGGCGCACTTCCAGGCTGATGCCTTTGAGCGCCTTGATGCGGCCGTAGCAGCTTTCCATGCCTTCCACGCGCAACTGCACCTCGGCTTTGGCGCGGTCTGGCAAGGGTTGCAGCGTGCCCACACTGTGGCCCCCCAGACCGACCGACTCGGGTGCCAGGCTGGCCACCCGGTGGTAAAGCTGGCGAAACTCTTCGCGCGCCTTGTCACCAAACAGCGGATCGTTGTTGTTCAGAAATGCGGCGTTGAGCTCGGCCCAATCGGTCTCCAGCAAGGCGCTGCGGGCCAGCGGCAAGACACTTTTTTCTTCGGCACGAATGTGCGCTTTCAAGCCCGTGGTGTAGTCGCGCAAGGCCGTGGCCAATTCGCCGCCCGCCAGTTGGCCCTGAGCCGCTGCGGCCACCTGGGCGCGCAAAGCCGCCAGCTTGGCCGGGCCTTCGCGGTGCTCCACTTGCAGGGTGTCGAGCACGGCAGCCGCCTCGGCGCTGCGCAGGCGCAGCAGGCGAAACAAATAGTCGTCTTCCTTGGGGTGGTGTGAGCGGTCTACAAACTGCTCGATGTAGTCAAACACGGCGTTAAAAAACGGCTGCTCGATGGGTGCGCCGGCTTCAATTTCAGAAGCCACTTGGTCAACAGTGGTGGCCAGGCGCCACAGGTTGCTGTGGTCCTGGCTGATAAGGGTAAGTGCGTCCATGGTGTGCCTTGAGTTCAAGCGTGTGCGCCAAGGTAGGCGGCAATCACATCGGGGTTGCGGCGCACTTCAGCGCCGGTGCCTTCGGTCAGTTTCTTGCCGTAGTCCAGCACCAAAATGCGGTCTGACAGGTTCATCACCATCTTCATGTCGTGCTCCACCAGCACCACTGTCACGCCCGAGTCGGCCACCTTGCGCACCAGCTGGTCCACCTCAATGGTTTCCTTGGGGTTCAGGCCGGCGGCGGGTTCGTCAAGAAAGATCAGGCGCGGTTTCATGGCCAGGGCGCGGGCAATTTCCAGCCGTTTGAGGGCGCCGTAGGGCATGCTGTCGGCACGTGCGTTGATGTAGCCCTCCAGCCCGACAAATCGCATCAGTTCAGCGGCTTCGGTGTGTAACTCGCGGTCACGCTTTTTAAGCGAGGGCCAGCGCAGGGCGGCCTTGAGCAGGTTGCGGTCGAGCCGCAAGTGCGCACCCACCATGACGTTCTCGATGGCGCTCATGTTCATGCAGATTTGCAGGTTTTGAAAGGTGCGCGCCACCCCCCGGCGGGCCAGCTCATCAGGCGACTTGCCGCCGATGGATTCGCCGTCAAGCGTGATGCTGCCCGTGGTTGGGGTGTAAATGCCGGTGATCAGGTTGAACAGCGTGGTTTTGCCCGCGCCGTTGGGGCCGATCACCGCATACACAATGCCGGCATCAATCGTGAAACTGACGTTTTGTACCGCCTTGACACCACCAAAGTGGATCGACAGGTCTTTGACTTCAAGCAAGGCCATGGTCAGTCTCCCCGTCCAAATTTCGCCGCCAGCGTGGGCACCAGGCCCTTGGGCATGAAGATCATGCAGAGCATCAGAATCGTGCCAAAGGCCACGGTTTCCCAGCCTTCAAAGGAGGTCAGCGCTTGCGGCAGCGCCGTGAGCAACACCGCGCCCACCACCGAGCCATAGACCGAGGCCATGCCGCCAATCACCACCATGGTGACCAGCTCAATCGAGTGGAAAAAGTCGGCCAGATTCGGCGTGACAAAGCCCACGTAATGCGCCGTCACGCTGCCCATGATGCTGGCAAACACCGCAGACAGCACAAAAATGGCCACCTTGTAGCGCACCACATCGACACCCACCACCTTGGAGGCCACCTCACTGCCATGCAGGGCGCGCAAGGCCCGGCCAAACGGTGAATTGATCATATTGAGCGACGCCCAGACGCTGACCGACAGCAGCATCGCCACAATCCAGTACCAGTGTTTGTCACCCGAAATCTCGAAACCGGCCAGGCTCATGGGCGGCACCGGCATGCCGTCGGGCCCGCCGGTCCATTGCGCTTCGGTGCGCACCACAATGTTGATGATGATGCCCAGGCCCAGCGTCGCCATGGCCAGGTAATGCCCCTTGAGCTTGAAAATGGGCCGCGCCACAATCGCCGCCAACAACCCGGCTGCTGCCGCCCCGGCCACCAGTGCCAGCAGCGGATGCCAGCCAAAATGGGTCGGCAACGCGGCAGTGGCATAGGCGCCAATGCCCAGAAAACCGGCATGGCCCAGGCTGATCTGCCCAGCAAAACCGATCAGCAGGTTCAGGCCCAGCACAATCACCGCGTTGATCGCCATGCGAATCGCCAGATCGACATAAAAGCTGTTGGGCAACACAAAGGGCAGCACCAGCAGCACCGCCATGATGACGTACAGGCCCAGATAAGGATTTTTTGACATGCTCAGACCCGGTCGGTAGATTTGCCGCCAAACAGGCCGCGCGGCATAAAGAACAAAATCAGCAGGATCAGCACAAACGGCATCGCATCCTTGTAGGCCGACGAGATGTAACCAGCGCCCATGGCTTCCAGAATGCCCACCAGCAAGCCGCCCAGCACAGCGCCCAGGCCGTTGCCCAAACCACCCACCACGGCCGCCACAAAACCCTTGAGCCCCAGCATGATGCCCACGTCATAAGAGGTCAGCGTGAGCGGTGTCACCAAAATACCGCCCAGTGCGCCCAACGCCGCCGACATGGCAAAACTCAAAAACAGCACCCAGTTGGTGTTGATGCCGACCAGCTCTGCGGCCACCCGGTTGTAAGACGTGGCCAGCATCGCCTTGCCGTGCAAGGTGCGGTTAAAGAAGTACCACAGCACCACCACCACGATGGCGGTCACGCCCAGCACCCACAGGCTTTGCGGCATCAGCGTGGCACCCAGAATTTGCAAAGGGACATCGCCCGAGAAGGCAGGCAGGCTGAAGGTGTTCTTGCCCAGCCAGACCTGGATCAGGCCGCGAATCACCAGCGACGCGCCGATGGTGATGATGATCAGCGTGACCGGTTCGGCACCCTTGACCGGCTCAATGGCCAGCTTTTCAAGCACCACGCCAACGATGGCGGGCACCAGAATCGCCAGCGCCAATGCCGCGGGAAGCGGCAGGCCGGCTTGGGAGAAATACACCGCCAGCATGCCGCCGAGCATGATGAACTCACCCTGCGCAAAGTTGATGACGTTGCTGGCGTTGTAGATCAGCGTGAAGCCCAACGCGGCCAGCGCGTAGGTGGCACCCACGGTGATGCCGGAAAACAAAAATTGCAGAAATTCGGCCAGCATCAGAGGACTCCGTCGGCGAAGTTTCGAAATGCGGAACTAGTTAAACATTTAAGCATTAGTTGTCTCCTGGTTTCTAAACCGTTGTTTAGGTTCGCTAATTTATTGGTGTGTATTCTGTATTAAGGAATCAATTCTGTCAAACGATATTTGAAAATTTTTTAACGCGGAGAAAAGTGACAGGCTTCGGCTGTCGATGTTTTTCAGGCGAATTGCTGAAAATGGTGAAAACGCTATGATAAATATAGCTTGCTAAGATTTTGCTAATAGGGCTAGAGACATTTTCAGCTTTTATGGGAATCGGCGGTGGTGTGGCCGCAGTGGTCTATTTTTGGCTTTGCCGCTCTTCGTGAGCACTGTTTGTTTGACTCATTGCTGGGTTACGAGGCTGGAATCCGGTAAAAAATTATCCGCGCTGGGACCGAATCTGGCTTTGATGTCGAAAGTCCGGCAGGCTGCCAGGGCGTTATATCTAGCGTGAGACACACTTGATATAACGCTCTGCCGTGTCGAGTCGTCGCTGCTCTTTGAAGGCGAGCAATTTGTTGTCAAGTGACTGTCGGTTTTGCTGCGAAAGCCGACGTAGCCCGGAAGGGACAGCAGTCTTTCGATCGGCTGCGACAGGCCCAAGTTTAACGTTTGAAATCACCGGCGCTGCGCGGTTTCATCGCGCAGCGTCCGGTGGATGGATGGGTTGGACCGCATGTATAAGAGGATGCGCATGGCCTCATTCCCGAGATTGACGGCGCCTGAGTTTCTTCACTCGCTGGTGGTATTCCTCTCGGGCTCGAGCGTCCTCAAGAACTGCTTTCTCTTTCCTGACAGTGTAGTAAGCGAACTCGTAGCAATACAAGAGAAAGATGAGAGGGCTTTGCTCACCATTCATGCGATAGGCGTATGCGTAGTAGAGCGTTGCTGCAATTAGGAGTGCAACGCGAACCTTCATCCACGTCTTTGCCTCTGCGGCAACGGACCGATTGGGTCGAATAACCCAGAGAGCCAACTCTTCACTACTGAAGTCCTTTATTTCTGCATCTGTCAAGTCGTCTCGAAATAGCTTGTCGTTATAGTTCATACCTCCCCCAAGAGATTCCGAGGCACTGCGCACGTTACAGAAGATCTTCGATCGTGGCGTTCTGACAATTGCCGTCTACCACTTGTTTGGCAAACTCAAGACTGTGTTGCTCAGCCTCTGCTTTGCCGGAAAACGTGTTGGCGGCTGAAACGAATTTCTGCCTTACTTCGTTCGCGTTGTGTTTTGTAATGAGCGCGCGCGCACTCCAAAGCCCAGACTCGCGCAGATGTTCAACGGCGGGCTTGAGCTCAAAGCCCTTATATGTGATCGCCATCGCGACTCCTTTCCAGTGCGGCCCAACGTGGAGGTAACCGGAGCTGCGCGGCTTTATCGCGCAGCGTCCGTGTTGACCGTAGGGTTAGGCAACGGATCATTACGCTACGTTGAACGATTGCCTGGCATGCTCAGCGATCTCGGCAGCGATAGCCTGGCATACCGCAACGGGTGCTCCGCTGCGCCTCAAGTTCGGGCTCGTCCAGTTGCAGCCTACGTCGTCATGTTGGGCAAGCCTTGTTACCGAGGTGAACTGGCAGTCCTTGTAGTCCGTGTTCTGGTTGAGTTCTCGGTTCATCCAAGCAAGCAGTTCGGCCTCAGGTATCACTTTCCTCTGCATATGCGTTTCCCCTCCTCAATTGTGCGCCCTTAAGGGCGCGGTATAAGCAACCTTGCGAAGACGAGCCCGACTGTCGCGCCTACCGGAAGCGCCAACAGACCCGCGACCCACCCAGATGTAATGAACGTGAGCACCAGCGCAATAGGCAATGCCAGTGCAATCGTATTTCGAAGAGGCGTGCCAGAACCAAACCGCACGGTGAACAGGATGTGAAGGAACAGCCAGAGGGCGATCACGCCAGTAAAAAGCACTCCCCATCCGTTCCATACCCAAAATATCGGCTCAGACATTTGCGCTGCCTAACGTGGAATTAACCGGCCTGCGCGGCTTTTTGCGCAGGTCGGGTTGAATGTAAAGTTAGCTGTCACGGAATTGCGGAGGTATGTAGTTGTAAAGCGTTATCGCGTATCTCAGGTTCGTCGTGTCAGGCTGAAGTTCTAACTCGTGTGCGATTTCAAGCCGGGCAGCCAACCACAGCCGCGCCTCTGGAAAGCTTTTTTCGGCAGTTTTCCACAGTGCTATTCCGTGGTGGTGCAACGTGTCGTCCATCATGCAACGAAACGTAAATCTCCAGAGGTTCATTGACGCAGCGTCTTCAAGGCGGCCGCCGCGATTCATCTCGTACACAAGTCTACTGAGTTCAAGAATCCGTGTGCTGATAGGGCCTCGGTTCTCCCCTTTAATCGAATTCAACTGAACTTCGAACTCTGGGTCTTTCTGGCTGTACTGATAGTGCATGAGTGCTGCCATGCCGATAATTTTACCGACCTCCGAAGCGCTCAGCGTGATGAAGATGGACAAGAACGATTTGATCTCCGCCTCGGACTTGCGTAACGCCCAGTTTAGGAAAAACATTTTAATCACGGTATGCCTCGAATACGGCTAATGCGACCAATGCAGTTAAAGGATCACTGTCGCCTATTTATGTAAAAAAACTATTCAACTTTGAAAGTTAATCATCTGACACTGACCCCTTTGGTTCCGAGCCGCCCACGAGATAGTGCTCATCTTCATGGGCGACAAAATGATCGGCGATCTCAGCAAACAAGGAATTCGCTGCCGCACTGAACTCCGAAAATACCTCAGCGGTAACGAAAATATCTTCGCCTGCCAGCGGTAGCCGCACTGCCTGGGCGGTACACATCCCAGGAAAATCTCGCAAGAATTCGGATAAATCTGGATTTTGAAATAGGTCTGGACGGATAGCGCGCAACTGTTCAGCTGAATTTCCTTCTCCATGCTTCACCGAGTTCGCAAGTAAGCGAAGCTGTTCGATCTTCGACCAGGCGGAAAGGGTGGATAGATCGAGCTTGAAATTATCTCGGTACCAGGCCGACACGATCCCGAGATTTGTGTCGCGTAGTGGTGCTGTCTCGAAAGCACCGTCCCGGCAGAGGTCGGCCAACTGCTGCTCAAGCATATGAAACAGGCCAGCGGCAAAGAGGTTCAAACTCGTTTGGCGAATAGCTACCATCGTGTCGTAGAAAACTTGGCCTTTGTCTTGTGCAGCTTCTGCCGCGACGCTCATATCGCCGTCGCAGTCCTCTCCGGCAGGTTGTTCGCCAAGACGTTTGAATTCCAGTTCTGCAATTGCATTAGCTCTGTCGGACAAATTGGAGAAGACGGGCACAACGTCTTCTATAACGTATTGGCCAAATGCCTTCTGATACGGGATGGCCGAGTGGTGTACTCGGTGGGCCATGTAGAGTCCGGTGACGGGCATATGGTCGAGTGACTATGGACGGCTAACGTAATGTAGACGGCGAAACCCGGTTGATACATCCGGGACGCACCGATACATCTTTTTGGAAGAACGCCCCAAACCCCCTTGAAAATTGGGCTGGCAGCCTGTATGCCGTACCAACGCACAGGTATAAATTTTTCATGAAACCCGGTACTCCCTTGTTGCAATCAACCCGCCTTATGGACCAAGTGCGTTAGCCGCTTCGTTATTTGCACTATAGCCTACGAACCGAAGGGGCTTACGTGTACTGGGCGAAATGTTTGTCCTTTGGCATGGGCGCAATGACCGGTATCGAGGAGGGGCGTGACCGGCAACTAGCTGCCATGAATTGACGATCGCAGCGAGTGACACATTACTGGTCAGTTTGAAGTCGTGAGGCTTGTCGCTCAGTATTTCACTGTGGCAGTCCTGCTTGCCTTCCTCGTAATTCAGGCAGTTTGCGGTTGGCCTTGATCAGCATTAGCCCCTCATTGAGTTGGACATTCCTGGATACATCAAACATAGCTGTCAACGCTAATTTCATAGGGTTTAAAGCCCTATTTCGCTTCTAAAGTGTGACCCAGGCGCAAAGACAGGTCTTCAGCGCTGCGCTTCAAGGCCGTGACCACTTTGCCGGCTGGTGACAGGTCAATCATGCTTTTGACGCCAATGGCCAGCAACGACAGGGTGATTTCATGTTTGAAGTTGAACACTGGAGCGCCAGCGGCGGCCACACCGGGCAGTAAATGGTGGTCCTGCACGATTGAAACGCCATCCTCGCGCACCTGAGCCAGCATGGCTTCGATCCCGGTACTCCTTTGCAACTCAGGGGGTAGTGCAAGGGTGGCGCGTTCACGACCGATCAACGCCTCGGTGATGCTGTGAGGCAGCCAGGCGGTAAATACGCGACCGCTGGCCGAGGTGAGCAGTTGCAAGGCGCTACCCGTTACCACGTTGACGGTGATGGGGCGGTAGGGGCGCAACGACCGGATGATGACCGGGCCGGTGTCGCTCCACACCGCCAGCGCGGTGGTTTGGTTGATCTCGTCGCGCAACTCTGCAATGGCTTGCAAGCCGAGCTTGACTCGGTCCAGCCGGTCCACTGCTACCAGCCCCAGGCTCAGGGCAAACGGCCCCAGGTCGTAGCGCGAGGTCATTGGATCTTGCTCTACCAGTCCAGAACGCACCAGACTGACGATGTAGCGGTGAACCTTGCTTGCGGGCATGTCGGTGGCAGCGGCAATGTCTTTGAGCATCATGGCGCGATGGCCGCTGCTGATGGCACGCAAAATCGACATTCCGATTTCCAGTGACTGCACCCCATTTTTGCTCCCGCTGTCGTGTGCAGCGCCAGGATTGCTATGAAGCGACATGATGATGGCACCTGGTTG
>JAQSDS010000392.1 GCA_029946045.1 Rhodoferax sp. | reverse complement strand
CTGTTGTGTTGCGGTGTAGCCATCCATCACCGGCATCTGGCAGTCCATCAGCACACCGTCAAAGTGCGGGTCACGAGCCAGGGTGTCCAGCGCCTCCTGCCCGTTATTGGCCACCACCACGACCATGCCGGCATTGTTGAGCAGTTCGAGCGCCAGCTCCTGGTTCATGTCGTTGTCTTCGACCAGCAACACGCGTGCGCCGCGCAGCTTTTGCATGGCTTCGGTGTGGGCGTCGGCACGTATGTCGTGTCGGGTGACGACTGCGCTGCCTTTGCCCAATACCTCACCTATGGCCTCCAGCAGGGTCGATGCCGTCACGGGTTTGGTCAGCGCGGTACGCAGTTCGATCCCGTGTTCGGCGGCGTTGCTCAGGGCTTCGTCAAGGTTATAGGCGGTCAGCAGGATGACCGCCGGCAGGTGGTTCAGGCGCTCGCTGTGCAAGTGGCGCAGGGTTTCGATGCCATCCATCCCGGGCATTTTCCAATCCAGCAGCACCAGATCGTAAGGCAGTTGCTGCTGGTCGGCCAGTTTGATCAGGCGCAGGGCTTCCTGGCCGGTGTCGGCCACGCTGACGGTCAGGCCAAAACTCTCGCCCATGGCGGAAAAAATTGCGCGCGCCGCAGCATTGTCGTCAACCACCAGCATGCGCACGCCCAGCAGTTCATCGGCCCTGAACATGCGGCTCACCTTGGGGTGCAGCTGGACGCCAAAACGGGCGTGGAAGTGAAAGGTGGAGCCCTGGCCTGGCACACTCTCGACCCAGATCTTGCCGCCCATGGCTTCGACCAGGCTTTTGGAGATGGCCAACCCCAAGCCGGTGCCACCGTATTTGCGGGTGGTGGAGCTGTCCGCCTGACTGAAGCTCTGGAACAGCTTGGTGCACTGTTCGGGCGTCATGCCAATGCCGGTGTCGCGTACCCAAAAGTGCAGCTCCACGCTTTCGTCGTGGTCGGCCACTTTCTCAATGCCCACCACAATCTCGCCACGTTCGGTGAACTTGACCGCGTTGTTGCCCAGGTTGATCAGCACTTGACTCAGACGCAGCGGGTCCCCGACCAGGGCGTTGGGCACATTGGGGGCCGTGTTGAAAAGCAGCTCAAGGCCCTTGTCCTGGATCTTCATGCCGACCAGATTCGCCAGGTTGGTCATCACGTCTTCCAATTGGAAGTCGGTGGACTCCATGCTCATCTTGCCCGCCTCGATCTTGGAGAAGTCCAGGATGTCGTTGATGATGCCCAGCAGGCTCTCCCCTGAGCGATGAATCTTTTCGACGTAGTTATGTTGCTTTTTGTCCAGCTGGGTCTGCAAGGCCAGGTAGCTCATGCCAATGATGGCGTTCATGGGGGTGCGAATTTCGTGGCTCATGTTGGCCAGAAAGTCGCTCTTGCTGCGGGTGGCGGCTTCAGCGGCGGCCTTGGCCTCCATGAGCGCGGCCTCCACGCGCTTGCGCTCGGTGATGTCCTGAAACGCCACCACCGCGCCCACCACCACGCCTTTGCGCACCAGCGGTGCCGCCGCGTAGGCGGCCGGGAAAGCGGTGCCGTCCTGACGCCAGAACACTTCGGTGTCGCAATGCACCACCTCGTTGGCCTGCATGGCGCGTCGCATGGTGCAGTCATTGGCGGGGTAAGGCGAGCCGTCGGCATGGCTGTGGTGCATGGTGGCGTGGCTGGCCTTGCCTACCAGCTCGCTGGCTTCGGTGTAGCGCAGCATGCGCACTGCGGCGGCGTTGGCAAAGGTGATGTGGCTGTCTGCGTCAAAGCCGAAGATGCCCTCGGAGGTGGATTCGAGCAACAGGCGCAGCTCGTCTTCCTTGCTCGCCAGGGCTTCGGTGCGCTCGGCCACCAGTTCTTCCAGTTGGTCATTGAGCGCTGCGGTAGCCCCCTCGGCCCGCTTGCGCAGACGGTTCTGGACAGCCAAAGCAATGACCAAGGCCACCAGCAACACCATCGCGACCAAGGCAGTGATCACGGCTTGCCGGTACTCGTTCCACAGGGTGCGTGGGCGGTTCAGGAACACGGTACTTTCGGGGAGTTTCGACGGATCCGCGCCCCAGCGCTGAAGTTGCACCCAGTCAAAAATGAGCTGCGCGGGCACCACTGCGTCAGGTGCGTCTGCCTTGAGCTGGCGCGCCCCTGACATCAGCTCAAAGCCGATTTCACCGGCACGCCGGCCAATTGCCTCGGGTAACACCACCGAGCCACCCGTCAGGCCCTGGCGGATGTGGGGGTCGTAAAGCGCCATAACAGGCACCTGGGCCCGCTTGGCAACCTCGGCGGCGACCTCAACCGGAATGAAGCTGCGCCCGGTGCGGTCCTTGAAATAGATGCCCATGAGAACCAGGGTATCGGGCGGCAGCGACGCGACCCGTGCCAGCATCTCGTCGTAGGAAAGTGCCGTCGTGTCCTCCATGTCCAGTTTGTTTGACATGGCAGCGAGCGCTGCGGCTACCTGCGGCAAGAAGGGTGATTGTTGGTCGTCTGCTCCGGCCAGCACAAGCAAACGCCGTGTCTTGGGAAAAAGCTTGAGTCCCTGCTGAATCGTTTCGGCAACATCGTAGCGGTTGCTGATGTTCAGGACCGGGCGCGGTGTTCCGCGCCACGCTACCTGGGGCCGCGCGATGAGCGCAGAAAGCACGGGCGTATCGGGTGCTGCGAAGTCACTGCCCTCCTCAGCCAGAAAGTCCAGCGCCGCTTGGTTTTGTGCGATGACGAGGCCAATATTTCTTTTTGCAAATTTGTCGCGCAACATACTGGCGATCTCAGCACGCCAACGTGGGTCCGCGTTGCGGACGAGGTCGAGGTATTCAACATAGATGTCGTTGGTGCTGACGCCCCGCGCTTTCAATGTGGCCACTGCGCCGGCAATCAAGCCGTCGGTCACAGGCAGGCCGTACTGCACGTCCGAAAGGATGAGCACGCCCTGGCGCTTGACATCTTGCGTGGCGGTTGCCTGTGCCGATCTGGATTCGCCCGAAATAGGTGGGGTTGGGATCTCGGCCGCCAGCGCCAGCTGGGTCAAGCATCCGAGCACGAGCAGCGAAGCAAGAACCCTCGCGGCGGTTCGGCCCCAGGCGAAACTGGCACAGAGATTGACGAGATTCATTCAACACGCTCTTTGCTGATTCTTCGAACGACCGACTCGGCGTTGATGGGCACGGAGTCGGACAACTTGCCCTTGGCGATGAAGGGCTGGCACCCTGACCGCCAGGGACGTTCAATAGCAAGCTGTCCACGCGGCTTAATTATGCCCCGATACGTCCGGTGGCTGCGTCAGTTCCGTTGGGCTGGCCTGCTGTCGCATGACCTCGTGTGTCAACCTGATGTGTGCTTCGAGTGCCAGGGCGGCACGGGCGTCTTGGCGGGCGATGGCCGCGCGGAAGATGTCTTCGTGCTCGCGGTGCACATCGCGGCCGCTGCTGTGCGCTGCCGTCAAACGCCAGGCGATGTTGCGGTAGCGTTCGGCGTGCCGGTGCAAGATGGACAGCAGGTACTTGCTCCAATCGGAGTCAAAGCCTGCAATCAGGGCCTCATGAAAAAGCTTGTTGCGGCGCTCCCAAAGCTCTGAGCCCGCCGCTGCCAGATCTATTTCAGTTTGGCTCAAGCGTTCGTAACTCTGCACCAACGCCGCTTCCCATTGCGCGTCGCCGCGACGGATCGACTGGCGCAAGGCTTCGGTTTCCAGCATGACCCGGGTGTTGGTCAAGTCTTCCAGATCGGTCAACGAGATCGGTGCCACCCGGAAACCACGCTGGCCTTCGGAGGTGACCAAGGCATCGGAGACCAGCAGCGACAAGGCCTCGCGCAGGGTGCCGGCGCCCACCTCGTACTGGTCTTTCAGGTGTTCCACGCGCAGGCGCTCGCCTGGTGCCAGCTTGCCGCAGATCACGTCGTGACGCAAGCCGAGGTAGGCGCGCTCCACCAGGGTGCGCGGCGTTTGCGGTTCGACCTCGGCGAGGCTGAGCGGCGGGCGTTTGAAGTTGGGCTTCATGTCATTCCTGGGCTGCTTTGCCGTCAACAGGGGGGGCGTCGGCGTCACTGGCGTGGCGACGCTTGAGCCGGTAAGCCAGCTGGGGCCGGGTCAGGCCCAGCAGGCGCGCTGCTTCTGAGAGGTTGCCATGGGCGCGAGCCACCGCATGGTCCAGTACCCGGGCCTCGATTTCCTCAAGCGAGCTGCCGCTGTTCAGGATGCGCGCACTCAGGTCGTCGTCTTGTGCGCTGGGCAGCCGGACCAGCTGGCCTTGTGCGTTCAAGCCGGTCTGGACGGCATCAGGCTGGTTCGGGAACAGGTGCTCCACCTCGACCATGCCGCCCTGGCTGGCCAGGATGACGCCACGCTCAACCAGGTTTTCCAGTTCGCGCACGTTGCCGGGCCATTCGTGTTGCTGCAGCGCTTGCAGCGCGCGCTCTTCGAAACCCAGTACGCGCTTGCCATGCAGCGCACAAAAACGGGCCAGCATGCCCTGGGCCAGGGGTTCAATGTCGGCTTTGCGCTCACGCAACGGAGGAATGCAAATGGGATACACATTGAGGCGGTACATCAGGTCGGCACGGAAGCGCCCGGCCAGCACGGCCTGCCCTAGGTCCACATTGGTGGCGGCCACCAGGCGCACATTGACCTTGCGTGTGGTCTCGCCGCCCACGCGTTCGATCTCGCCTTCCTGCAACACGCGCAGCAATTTGGTTTGGGCTGCCATCGGCATTTCCCCGACCTCGTCGAGCAGCAGGGTGCCGCCGTCAGCGCGCTCGAAGCGGCCGGCGCGCGCCGCGTGGGCACCGGTGTAGGCGCCTTTTTCGACACCAAACAGTTCGGCCTCAATCAGTTCGGCGGGCAGGGCAGCGCAATTGACCGCCACAAAGGGTTTGTCCGCCCGGTTGGACAATTCATGCAGGGCGCGCGCAAAGCGTTCCTTGCCCACACCGGTTTCGCCGGTCAACAAGACCGTGGCTTGCGTCGGCGCCACCTTTTGCATCAGCGCGTAGGCTTTGCGAAAAGCCGTGGAGTTGCCAATCAGCTGGCCACCCAGGCCGGCTGGCTCCAGCGTCGACTTCAGGACCTCCACTTGCGACTGCAGGGCTTCCATTTTTTCCATCAGCGAGTCATCGGTGAAATACACCCGATGGGCTTCGCCATCAGGCCATTCCTCGATCGGGCGACCAACGATCTGGCAATGGTTAGCGCCACACCCTGAGCAGAGGGTTTCCTTGAAGAGGATCAGGCGCCCCATGAACGCACTGGTGTAGCCGCTGGCATAGCCCAGCAGCGTCCAGCAGGCCGGATCGTCCACCAGACCGAACTTCTGCCGGTGCGCAAATGCCTCCCAGGAATGCTCCCAACTGAATTCGCCGTAAAACTGCCCTGCTTGGATATCGAAGCTGAGCTTGATGGGGGTGACATGGGCAGCCCCTTCGAGCATGAATAGTTGCGGACCGACCAAAAAAGTGTCTAGCGAGACTTCGCCCGGTCGAGTTTTTCTGGCGTACTCGGCGTCGCAAACACCTGAGGCATAACCCATGCGCGTCAGGATCCGCCGCGCATGCTCGGGGCCTACTGATGTCATCAGATCCTGACGCAATTCGGCAAGCGCCATGGTGTGCATCAGCACCATGCGCCGGTCGCCCAACCAGATTGCGCCGCTGTCTGGCTCAAAGCGTAACAGGCGTCGCAAATCGTCGTTTGGGGGAAATTTCAGGCTCATAAGCAGATCACTCCATTGTCAGTGAAAAACAATTATCTCGATATATTTGTGTCAGCGCCAAGCGGTTGAGACTTCCTGATTAGCTCGTTAAATTTCATCATTTGGTAAATTTTAGCCGTTTTCCGTTAATCAAATACGCAAATAGCAACGAATAACGGGGATTGGTGACTCAGGGGTAAACCCTGAGTCATACCAAATCTTCCCCAACCCCCAGAGAAAAAGATAGTGACTTGTAGTGGTTAACCCTTGAAATATCGAGATTTATGGCGTAACAGATTTTGTTGGCAAGGTCCTTGCGAAGCCATGACGGTAATGCCCGCGACCACATGACCATGTCAGTGCGAAAGACTTGGGAAGATAAATTTTTGTTGTTGTATTTGTCAAGGCAATTCCGCCACATTTTAAATAGAGGAGACTTGAGATGGCTTTACTGAATCGAATGGACTGGTATGACATCGCCAGGACGACCAATTGGTCGTCGAAATACGTCACAGAGCTTGAGCTTTTCCCGGTGGAAATGGCCGGTGACTATGGTCTGCCGCAAGAGGCGTGGGAAAAGTACGACGAGCCGTACAAGCAAACCTATCCTGAATACGTTAAGGTTCAGCGCGAGAAGGACGCGGGGGCCTACTCTGTCAAGGCAGCTCTGGAGCGGTCCAAGATTTTCGAAAATTCAGATCCGGGCTGGAAGTCGGTAATCAAATCACATTATGGGGCGCTCGCGAGACTTGAATATGCTGCGGCCAGTGCCGAAGCGAGAATGATGCGTTTCTCCAAGGCGCCAGGCATGCGCAACATGGCGACCCTTGGCTGTCTGGACGAAATGCGCCACGGACAGATTCAGCTCTATTTCCCGCACGAGCATGTCTCGAAGGATCGTCAGATGGATTGGGCGCACAAAGCCATTGACACTAATCAGTGGGCAATGATTGCAGCGCGTCATTTTTTTGATGACATCATGATGACGCGTGATGCCATCAGCGTATCCATCATGCTCACCTTCAGCTTTGAAACCGGCTTTACCAACATGCAGTTTCTTGGATTGGCGGCGGACGCTGCTGAAGCCGGGGACCATACTTTTGCCAGCCTGATATCGAGCATACAGACGGACGAATCTCGCCACGCCCAGATCGGTGGCCCGGCGCTTCAGGTGCTGATTGAAAATGGCAAAAAGGCGGAAGCCCAGAAGAAGGTGGACATCGCTTTCTGGCGTGCCTGGAAACTATTCTCTGTTTTGACTGGCCCGGTGATGGACTATTACACACCCCTCGAACATCGGAAGCAGTCGTTCAAGGAGTTCATGGAGGAGTTTATCGTTGCTCAGTTCGAGCGGGCTCTGACCGACCTTGGTCTTGACTTGCCATGGTACTGGGACCACTTTCTCGAAGAACTCAGTGAGCAACACCACGGCATGCATCTCGGTGCGTATTTCTGGCGGCCCACCATGTTCTGGAACCCGGCAGCGGGTGTTGCACCGGCCGAACGCGACTGGCTCGAAGAAAAGTACCCTGGCTGGAATGACACCTGGGGCCAGTGTTGGGATGTGATCATCGACAACGTTGTCGAAGGCAATATGGCCATGACCTATCCCGAAACACTGCCAATGGTATGCAACATGTGTAACCTGCCGATTAACTACACGCCGGGGAAAAAGTGGAACGTCAAGGACTTTCCGCTCGAGTACAAGGGCCGCCTGTATCACTTTGGGTCGGAACAAGATCGCTGGTGTTTTGAGCAGGAGCCGGAACGTTATGCCGGACATCTGAGCCTGGTTGACCGTTTTCTCGCTGGAATGATCCAGCCGATGGATCTGGGGGGCGCTCTGAAATACATGGGATTGGCTCCGGGCGAGATTGGTGACGATGCACACAACTATGCATGGGCCGAGATTTACAAAGCGATGCGTTCAGTCAAGAAAGCAAGCTGAAAAACACTGACAGATGGAGCCGGTGGTGATGACTGTCGGCTCAACGAATAACCCGATATAGGAGAAAAAAATGGCCTTATTTCCCTTGAGTTCAAATTTTGAAGGCGACTTTGTGCTGCAACTGCTGCCAGTCGATACCGAGAACACCATGGACGAAGTGGCTGCGGCCGCTGCCCACCATTCAGTGGGGCGACGTGTGCGGGCCCGTCCTGGTCACATTTTGCGCATTCGTCGGCAGGGTAGTGACGAACTTTTGCCACGCACCATGAAGGTGGCGCAAGCGGGCTTCAAACCGACTGAAACGATTGAGATCATTTGGGAAGCCCCAAAGCCTTAAGGACATGCCGAAATGTCGCGGCAATTTCAACATTGGCTGCGAATTTGGCAAGAAGGATACCCAAATATGACATTCAAAAAAGTATGTACCCGCGACGACCTTTGGGAAGGCGAGATGGAGTCTTTCGAGGTGAATGGGCAGGAAATTTTATTAGTGTGTGCCGAAGGCGGGGCGATCAAAGCCTTTCAGGGCGTCTGTCCGCATCAGGATATTCCGTTGATCGAAGGGAAATTCGATGGTAAGACGCTGATTTGTCGGGCCCATCTTTGGCAATTTGATGCCTCCTCCGGCAAAGGCATCAACCCTTCCGATTGCGCCTTGGCTGAATATCCGGTGAGGGTTGACGGCGACGACATTTTGGTGAAAACCGAAGGCGTTCAGCCTCTTTTTGCGCATACGTGAAATCGGTACGACAAACAAACAAGGAGACAGTAATGAGCAACTCAAATGAAATTGTAAATAAACATGGCAATAACCGAGTGGGGCCGGTGATGCGCGCGGGGGAACTGGCTATGGCCGTGGTTGAGGCAGCCAGGGAAGACAACCCGGGGCGGGAAATACGGGTCGATGACAAACGCGCCTACCTGCGCATCGATACCGATGATGAAATGATTTTGCGTCGGGAGACGATTGAAGTCGCACTGGGACGTCCATTCAAGATGAATGATCTGGAAGTTGATCTCAGTTCCTTTGCTGGACGGATCGAAACGCTGCCTGATCAGGTGCGTTTTTATTTCACCAAGCACCTTTAAGCGAAAACCAGCACCGGCCTTTTCCGGTAACTATTCATCATAGAGGAGACAGATCATGTCAGAAGTTCAAGTATTAAAGCCGCTCAAGACCTGGAGTCATTTGGCAGCACGCCGTCGCAAGCCCAGCGAATATGAAATCGTCAGCGCGAACCTGCATTACAACAACCGTAATGCCATTGCGCCGTACGAACTTGATCCCGAATTGGCCATGAATCAGTGGTGCAAGAAAAACACCTTTGGCAGCCCGCTTAAACACGACGACTGGAACGCATTTCGCGATCCTGAGGAGGTGGTTTACCGCAGCTACAACATGATGCAGGATGGTCAGGAAAATTATGTCTCCGGCCTGTTTGACCAGTTCAATAGTCGTGAACATGACAAATCGCTGGATCCTCGTTGGGCTGGTACCCTGGCGCGCCTGTACACACCGGCACGTTACCTCTTTCACACTTTGCAAATGGCTTCAGCCTATGCCGGTCAAGTGGCGCCAGCCAGCACCATTACCAACTGCAATTATTTTCAGATGGCAGATTCTTTCCGATGGCTGAGTCATACCGCTTACCGCACAAAGGAGCTCTCGCTGGCTTTTCCTGAGAAGGGTTTTGCCGCCGATGAACGTCATTATTGGGAAACCGATAAGGCATGGCAGGGCTTCCGCGAGCTGATGGAGAAGGTTCTTGCGACGTGGGATTGGGCTGAGGCTTTTGTGGCCCTGAATTTGGTCGCTAAGCCTGCCATTGAAGAGGCCGTGTTGCGCAAGTTGGGTGAATCGGCCCGTCATAACGGAGATATGTTGCTTGCCTTGGTGAACGATGCGCAATTGATTGATGCAGCGCGGCATCGCCGCTGGGCAACTGCCCTGGCAAAGATGGCGCTTGAAAAGCCGGGTAACGCAGAAGTTCTCAAGAACTGGATTGCCAAGTGGGAGCCGTTGGCCGACCAGGCCATCGAGGCTTATTGCGGCGCGCTGGCGGATGTGTCAAATGCAGCCCACTCAGCGAAGCAGGCTACACGCGACTTCCGCCAATCATTGGGGCTTTAAGTTCAACCGGACCCGTGGCAGAAACTTGGAAACCTTCTGCCTTGAGGCCTAAAACCCAATGAATGGAATTGTTATGACCCAGACCAGAATAACGACCGAGCCCGAAGAGAGAACATTTGACCAATTGGGGAAAGATACCGTATTGCGTGCAGCTTTGCGCGCCGGGCTTGGCTTTCCTTACGAATGCAACTCGGGCGGCTGTGGTAGCTGCAAGTTTGAATTGCTTGAGGGTGAGGTTGAAAATCTTTGGCCAGAGGCGCCTGGGCTGACCGAACGTGACAAACGAAAGGGGAGCCTTCTCGCTTGCCAATGCAGGGCAAGTACGGACGTACGCATCAAAGTTCGTCCCACGCCAGAATGTGTGCCAGTCATCAAGCCCGTTCGTCTTCGTGCCAAATTCACTGAAATGCATGAAATCACGCATGACATACGCGAGTTTCGATTTGTCACTGAAGGCGAAGCTGAGTTTCAAGCTGGTCAGTACGCGATGCTGGCGATTCCTGGCGTTGGCACGCCCCGTGCCTATTCCATGTCAAATGTCAGCAATAAAAAAGGTGAATGGCACTTTCAGATTCGTCATGTTGCCAACGGTGTCGCCACTGACAGACTCTTTCATCGTCTTCATGTCGGCGAAGAAATCGAGATTGACGGCCCTTATGGCCTCGCCTATCTGAGATCCGAGGTCGCACGCGACATTGTCTGCGTGGCGGGCGGCTCTGGCCTGGCACCCATGGTTTCAATTGCGCGAGGTGCAGTGCAATTGAACATGCTGAAGACGCGCCAACTCCACTTCTTTTATGGCGGCAGAACTCCGCGTGACATTTGTGGTGAATCCTTCCTGCGAGAGCTTCCTGGCTATGGTGATCGCATTCATTTTCATCCAGTGGTTTCCCTGCCTGGTGGTGTTTCTGACGCCCATTGGAGCGGTGAAACAGGTTTCGTCCATGAATTGGTGCGACGGGATTTCGGCGATGCCTTGCCTAGTTTCGAGTTTTACTTTGCAGGACCACCGCCAATGACGCAGACGTTACAGGAAATGTTGATGGTGGGTCACAGGGTACCGTTCGACCAGATTCATTTCGATCGTTTCTTTTGAAGTCGAATGTTGTGGGCTGGAGTCAAGCGTTGAAGGTCCTCACTCATTGGCAAGAAGAATGTATTTATATCAAAACGAAGAGACAACATTATGAAATCAAAATTTAACAAACTGAGCTTCATCGCTGTGACCTTTCTGGCCACGGCAGCTCAAACCACCTACGCTACAGACGTCTTTCGACTCGAAGGTTACGGACCCATTTCACGTTCCATGGGCGGGACGGCCACGGCGTTCAATGTGGGTGCCGCTGGCATGATGGCCAACCCGGCAACCTTGTCGTTGATGGCCCCAGGTTCTGAGTTGCATCTAGGGTTGGATCTGATAAGCACCGACCTCAATGTGAAAAATCAGGCCACGGGCGAAAGTGTCTCATCTGGCAATCACTCGAATAACAGAGGTCCGTATATGGCTCCGGAGCTTGCCTATACGACCCGCAAGGACGCGTTGACACTTGGTGTTGGTGCTTTTGCTCAAGGTGGATTGGGGACTGAATATGGCAACAACAGCTTTCTTTCGCGTGCTGCTGGCGGACTGAACACCGGGCTCGAAAACTCTAGCCGACTGTTGATACTGAACATTCCCTTTGCAGCGAGCTATCAAGTCACCGAAAAGCTGGCTGTTGGGGGCAGCATTGATGCGATGTGGCAAGGTTTGAACCTCGATTTATTGCTTGGTGCTGGTCAGGTTGGCTCACTCATTGGTTCAGGGCGGGTGAATGGAAGCCTATTGCCGGTGCTTGGTGGTTTGCCGGACATGCGCGGTGCCCACTTCAGCCTGACCAAGAATAAGCCTCTGGCCAGTGGCGTTGAATCCTGGGGCTTCGGTGGTCGTCTCGGGATGACTTACAAGATGTCGAATGACACCATGTTTGGGCTCGACTATGCCATCGAGAGCCAGATGAATGACTTGGAGGGAAGAGCCACACTCACCGCAATTGATGGCATTGCGGGGCAAGTCCCTTTGCAAGGCAATATCAAGCTGCGCAATTTCCAGATGCCCGCTAAGCTGGATTTAGGTTTGAGCCATCGCCTTAACGATCAGTGGATGATGGCAGTCGATGTGTCGCAGGTATTCTGGGCACACGCGATGAAAGACATCAATGTGGGTTTTGTAACAGACGGTGGGCAAACTCTGGACATCAAATTGCCACAAAACTACAAGGATCAAACCATCTTGGCATTTGGAGTTGCTTACCAGACGGGTAATTGGACGCTGCGGGGTGGTGCCCGTTTAGCAACACAGGCACTGCGATCAGAAACACTTTTTGCCGTGATTCCTGCAACGCCAAGAAAACATATTTCTGCCGGTTTTTCTTATGCTTTCTCCAAGGTAAATGGCATCGATTTTGCATATTCCCACGCCTTGGAGGAGTCTATGGGTAACGCAAGTTTGCCAAATACCGCAGATCAAATCCAGACGACACATTCACAAAACAATATGACCATTGGGTATACCCACAGGTTCTAAATAAAGCTTCTGCCCGGCGAGGGTTCGCTCTCGCCCATTTCACTTCCCGCGCAAATACCAAATTTTCAAAACCACACCGAAACAAGCGACTTGCCCTCATGCCATTTAGAGCATCGCTGTCAGCCAATTGCTGGCGTGTCTCAAGCTAGAGCGTCAGCAAGACGGCAATGATGCGTTCATCCAACCCCGGGGCGCTGTCACTCAGGCGTAGTTTGTCATGCAGATCAAGATAGGAGGTGAGGCGTCGACAGATTTGTTCAGCAATCTGTTTGAGCTCCTCGGTGAGCCATTTCAAATGTTCAACGATCCCCGCTTCGACAGCACGACACTTCGCGGTAAGTTAAAACAATTATCTCGATATTTTTGCATCAGGACCCAGGCGCCTAAGACTTTCTGATCATCTCGTTTAATTTCATCATTTCATAACTTTCAGTCGTTCGACTTTCATCAAATCCGTAAATTCCAAGGTCATTCATGGATTATTGGTTTAAGGGTAAACCCTATTCCGCATCAAGTTCGCCAAAGTACCGAGAGAAAAAAGAGCAATTTGTAGTGGTAAACCCTTGAAATATCGAGATTATTGGCATGGAAGACTATTTTGGCAAGGTCCTTGCAAAGTCATCAGCGTAACACCAGCCACCCCCCATGACCATGACCAAGACCTTGACATCACCCACAGCCCCGACCTGCGATATCAAACGCCAGTTTGTCCGCATCCGCCAAGTCCGCCCGGACGGACTGGTGTGTTTTGAGTTTGCCATTGGCTGGCCCGAACTGTTTGTTGAATTGATGTTGCCCCAGCCTGCCTTTGACGATTTTTGCGTTCAGAACCAGGTCCAAATTTTGAAGACTTAAGTCCCATCGTCGTTTATTTTTAAAAGGATAGCCCCTATGTCAGTCGATCTCCATACGCGTGAAATCAAACCTCTGCGCAATACCTTTAGCCACACGGCCAAGTACGTCGGCAACGACAAGCCTGCGTCGCGCTACCAGGAGGCCACGCTCGACACCCAGCCTACCGACAACTTCCACTACCGCCCCACTTGGGACCCCGAGCACGAGATCTTCGATGCGTCACGCTCAGCGGTCAAGCTGGCCGACTGGAACGCGCTGCGCGACCCGCGTCAGTACTACTACGCCACCTGGACCATGGCCCGGGCGCGTCAGCAGGACGCGATCGAGTCGAGCTACGAATTCGTCCAGACCCGTGGCCTGGTCGCCAAGATGTCTGAAGCCGTGCGCAGCAAGGCCTGCGAAGTCCTGATGCCGCTGCGCCATGTGGCCTGGGGTGGCAACATGAACAACAGTTCGATCGGCGCCTACGGCTACGGCACGCCGTTCACCGCACCCGCCATGTTCCACGCCATGGACCATCTGGGCGCGGCACAGTTCATCACCCGCCTGGGCCTGGCGCTGGACGAGCCGGCGGTTCTGGATACGGGCAAAAACGACTGGCTCAACGCCGCCTGTTGGCAGCCACTGCGCCACTATGTTGAAGACACGTTGGTGCTGCAGGACCCATTTGAGTTGTTCATTGCGCAAAACCTGGCGCTCGACGCCCAGCTCTACCCGCTGATTTATGGCAACTTTGTCGACGACCACATTGCCTTGCAGGGCGGCACCGCGGTGTCGATGCTGGCCGCCTTCATGCCCGAGTGGCATGCCGAGAGCGCACGCTGGATTGACGCCGTGGTCAAGGTGGCTGCCGCCGAGTCCGACGACAACCGCAAGCTGATTTCGGGCTGGGTCAAGGCGTGGGCTGACCGTGCCCAGACCGCCCTGACCCCGGTGGCCGAGCTGGCACTGGGTGCGGTTGGCGTGGTGGCACTGCAGGAGGCGCGTGACGCGCTGGATCTGCGCTGCAAAAAAGCCGGCCTGGTCGCCTGAGCCTGCCCCTTATCCCATCTATCAACGGAGACACCCGCATGTCCAATGTATTCATCGCGTTTCAGGACAACGAAGATTCGCGTCCCATCATCGAGGCCATCCTGGCCGATAACGCTGCAGCGCAGGCCACTTACCCGACCGGGCTGGTCAAGATTGACGCGCCCGACCGGCTGGTGATTCGCCGCGAGACCATTGAGGAGCTGGTCGGACGCTCTTTTGATTTGCAGCAAATTCATGTCAATCTGGTCACCCTGTCGGGCCGCATTGACGAAGACGACGACCAGCTCTCTCTGAGCTGGTCCAACTGATACGGTTTTTACAACAAGGAGCACCCATGGATACCCCTGTACTGAAAAAGAAACTCGGTCTCAAAGAACGTTATGCCGCCATGACGCGTGGCCTGGCCTGGGACACCACCTACCAGCCGATGGAAAAAGTTTTCCCGTATGACAAATACGAAGGCATCAAAATCCACGATTGGGACAAGTGGGAAGACCCGTTCCGCCTGACCATGGACGCCTACTGGAAATACCAGGGTGAAAAAGAGAAGAAACTCTACGCGGTGATCGAGGCCTTTGCCCAAAACAATGGCCAACTCGGTGTCACCGATGCGCGCTACATCAATGCGCTCAAGCTGTTTCTGACCGGCGTCACGCCGCTGGAGTACTACGCCTACCGTGGTTTTGCCCATGCGGGGCGCCAGTTCACTGGTGCCGGGGCCCGTGTGGCCTGCCAGATGCAGTCGATTGACGAACTGCGCCATTACCAAACCGAAACCCACGCCCTGAGCCATTACAACAAGTACTTCAATGGCCTGCATAGCGCCAAGCACATGTTTGACCGCGTGTGGTACTTGTCGGTGCCGAAGTCCTTCTTTGAAGATGCTTACACCGGCGGCCCGTTCGAGTTCTTGACAGCGGTGAGTTTCTCGTTTGAGTACGTGTTGACCAACCTGTTGTTTGTGCCCTTCATGTCGGGCGCGGCGCACAACGGCGACATGTCGACGGTGACCTTTGGTTTCAGCGCGCAGTCTGACGAATCACGTCACATGACGTTGGGCATCGAGTGCATCAAGTTCATGCTGGAGCAGGACCCCGCCAACGTGCCGATCGTGCAGGGCTGGATCGACAAATGGTTCTGGCGCGGTTACCGCTTGCTGAGCATCGTGGCCATGATGCAGGACTACATGTTGCCCAAGCGTGTCATGAGCTGGCGCGAAAGCTGGGAAATGTATGTGGAAGAGAACGGCGAGGCATTGTTCAAGGACCTGGCGCGTTACGGTATCCGCAAACCCAAGGGTTGGATCCAGGCCTGCGAAGGCAAGGACCACATCAGCCACCAGACCTTTGCCGTGTTTTACAACTACAACGCTGCCGCTCCCATCCACACCTGGATTCCTAAAGAGGAAGAGATGGCCTGGTTGTCCGAGAAATACCCAGAGACCTTCGACCAGCTGTACAAGCCGCGTTGGGACTACTGGCGCGAGCAGGCTGCGCAAGGCAACCGTTTCTACCAGAAGACCCTGCCCATGCTGTGCCAGACCTGCCAGATTCCGATGATCTTCACGGAGCCGGGCGACGCCACCAAGATCGCTTACCGTGAAACCGACCACAAGGGCGACAAGTACCACTTCTGCAGCGACCATTGCCAGGAAATTTTTGAGAACGAACCCGAAAAATATGTCCAGGCCTGGTTGCCGCCGCAGCAGATCTACCAGGGCAACTGCTTCAAGGAGGGTGTCGACCCGACCGTCGAGGGCTTCGATCCGCTGCTCGCCGTGCTGGACTACTACAACATGAACGTCGGTCGCGACAACTTCGACTTTGACGGCTCGGAAGATCAGAAAAACTTTGCCACCTGGCGCGGTGACTCTTCAGAAGGAAGCACGAAATGAGCGTCATCGCCCTCAAACCCTACGACTTTCCCGCCAAGGATGTGCGCGAGAACTTTCCGGCACCGTTGTTATTTATCGGCTGGGAAGACCACCTGCTGTTTGGCGCCCCCATCGTGCTGCCACTGCCACCTGATACGCCTTTTGGCGCTTTAGGCAGCGCGGTGTTGCCGGGCACTTACGGCTACCACCCCGACTTTGCCAAGATCGACTGGGCCACCGTGCAGTGGACCAAGTCGGGTCAGCCCTGGCAGCCGGACCCGGCCAAGACATTGGCTGAAAACGGACTCAAGCACAAGGATGTGATTCGCTTCAAAACACCCGGTCTTTCCGGCCTGAACGGCTCTTGTAATTAAGTAAGTGTCGCAGCTTCAGCAGGTGGGCTTTGGGCTCGCCTGCTGCGTCAGCATCATTTAAACCTTTCACACACACCACAGACCATGAGTTACCAACTGCTGATTGAACCGCTGGGCGCGACCATTGAGGTCGAAGAAGGCCAGACCCTGCTGGACGCTGCGCTGCGCCAGGGCATCTACATACCTCACGCCTGTGGTCACGGCCTGTGCGGCACCTGCAAGGTGGAGGTGACCGATGGCGAGGTCGATCACGGCCATGCCAACCCGTTTGCGCTGATGGACTTCGAGCGCGATGCCGGCAAGACGCTGGCCTGCTGCGCCACGCTGCAAAGCGACGCCACCATTGAAGCCGACATCGACGAAGAGCCCGATGCCGAGATCATTCCGGTGCGCGACTTTGACTGCACGGTGTCGCGCATCGAGGCACTCACGCCCACCATCAAGGCCATTTTTCTCAAGCTCGACAAGCCCCTGCATTTTCAGGCCGGGCAATACGTGCAGGTGACGATTCCGGGTATCGAAGGCGGCCGCGCGTTCTCCATCGCCAACTCCCCGGCCCGAGTGCAAGCCACGGGTGAAATCGAACTCAATGTGCGCATCATCCAGGGCGGCGCCGGCACCACCTGGCTGCACGAGCAACTCAAGGCGGGTGACGCCTTGCGCATCTCGGGTCCGTACGGGCGCTTCTTTGTGCGCAAGTCGGCTACGGAGCCGGTGGTGTTTTTTGCCGGTGGCTCCGGCCTGTCGAGCCCGCGCTCGATGATTCTTGACATGTTGGACGCCGGCAGCACGCAGCCGATCACTCTGGTCTATGGCCAGCGCTCGCAAGACGAGCTGTATTACGACACCGAGTTTCGTGCGCTGGCGGCGCAGCATGCCAACTTTACCTATGTGCCGGCGTTGTCTGGCGCGCCCGAGGGGTCGGCTTGGGCTGGCGCACAAGGCTTTGTGCACGACGTCGCCAAGACCCACTTTGCCGGCAATTTCTCTGGCAACAAGGCTTATCTGTGTGGCCCACCCGTCATGATTGAAGCCTGTATTTCCACGCTGATGCAAGGGCGTTTGTACGAGCGCGACATCTACACCGAGAAATTTCTCTCGGCAGCAGATACCAACCAGCAGCGCAGCCCCTTGTTCAAGCGGGTGTAGGAGACCAGCACCATGTTTTTTGACACCCGGCCCAAGGTCGCTGTTCACGTTGCGCAGACCGACGAGACCTTCCCCTGCGCCCATGACGAAAGCCTGTTGCAGGGCATGTTGCGACTCGGTCGCAAAGGCATCCCCGTGGGTTGCGTCAACGGCGGCTGTGGTGTCTGTAAGGTGCACATCATCGAGGGCCAAATCAAATCACTTGGCCCCATCAGTCGCGCCCACGTTAGCGCCGAGGAGGAAGCCGCTGGCTTCACCCTGGCCTGCCGTGCGGCCCCCGTCACCGCCGTTCGGCTGGAGGTGACAGGCAAGTTCGAGAAGCCGTTCCGTAAAGGCTTTGCCACGGTGGCAAACGCCTGATCTTTATTCAACTTTTAACCACAAGGAGATAGCAATGGGCATTATGCGAATTGGTCACGTCAGCATCAAGGTGATGGACATGGCAGCGGCTCTGAAGCACTATGAAAACGTGCTGGGCATGAAAAAAACGATGGAAGACAAACACGGCAACGTGTACCTCAAGTGCTGGGACGAGTGGGACAAATACTCGCTGATCCTGACGCCTTCCGATCAGGCCGGCCTGAACCACGTGGCGTACAAGGTCGAAAAAGACAGCGACCTCGACGCGCTGCAAAAGAAAGTGGAAGCCTACGGCATTGCCACCACTGTCCTCGAAGAAGGCAGCCTGCCGTCGACGGGTCGCCTGCTGCAATTCAATTTGCCCAGTGGTCACGAGATGCGTCTGTACGCCATGAAAGAATACGTCGGCACCGAAGTCGGCACCCAAAACCCCGACCCGTGGCCAGACAACATCAAGGGCGCAGGTGCCCACTGGCTCGACCACTGCCTGCTGATGTGTGAGATGAACCCCGAGGCGGGCATCAACAAGGTCGCAGAAAACACCAAGTTTGTTATTGAGGTGCTGGACTTTTTCCTCACCGAGCAAGTTCTGGTGGGTCCCAACGGCGACATGCAGGCTGCCACCTGGTTGGCGCGTACCACCACGCCGCACGACATTGCCTTTGTCGCCGGTCCGCGCATGGGGCTGCACCACATCGCCTTCTTCCTGGATTCGTGGCACGACATCCTGAAGTCGGCCGACGTGATGGCCAAGACCAAGACCAAGATCGACGTGGCACCGACCCGCCATGGCATCACCCGCGGCGAGACCATTTATTTCTTTGACCCGAGCGGCAACCGCAACGAAACCTTTGCTGGCCTGGGCTACCTGGCCCAGCGCGACCGCCCTGTCACCACCTGGGACGAATCCCACCTGGGCAGTGGCATTTTTTACCATACCGGGGAACTCGTGTCGTCCTTCACTGAGGTTTACACCTGATCCACGGATTGGCTCCCTCCCGCCGAGATCCTCCTGTGGGTGCGGCGTGACTATTGGTTCAACCAAGGACGGCTCCAATTCCCAGCCCAAAGGCTCGACCTTGCGTTTTACCTTAGTCAAGGCGTTTTGAGTCGCGTTGCCATGGTGAATGTGGCACAGGCCGAAACTGTGTTGTGGCTTAGAAAATACCAAAAAGGTATCGATAGGTTAACAAAATGGTATTTGACGGTATCAAGAATAATTTCTACGATACCGTCAATGCTTGATTTTCGAGCTCGCGCCAGAGCGGCGTTTTTACCTACCCCCCGGAGTCACCATGGACCTGCGTCGCCTGAAAAGCTTTGTGGTTTTGGCTGAAGAGCTGAACTTCAACCGGGCGGCGGCGCGTTTACATATTTCACAACCGCCCCTGACGAGGCAAATTCAGTTGTTGGAGAGCGAGCTCGGTGCCCCGCTGTTTGACCGCCAGCCCAAGGGCTTGGTGCTCACTGCCGCAGGCGGCATCCTGCTGGACGACGCCCGACGCATTCTGGGTATGGCGGACGCCGCCAAAGACAGGGCGGCCCGGGCGGGTCGGGGTGAAATGGGCCGGCTGGATGTGGGCATCTTTGGCTCGGCTATTTTTCACCACATTCCACGCTTGCTGTTGCAGTTTCGAAGCCTTTACCCTCAGGTGCAGATCAGCCTGCATGAGCAGACCAAGGCCGAACAGATCCGGGCACTGCGCGAAAGGCGACTGACCATTGGTTTTAACCGCCATGTCAGGGTCGAGTCGGACCTGGTGGTGGAAACGGTGTACCTGGAGCCGCTGCTGGTGGCGCTGCATTGTGCGCATCCGCTGGCGCAACAAAGCAGCATCAACTTGCGCGAGCTCAGCCAGCAGCCGCTCATTTTGTACCCCAACAACACGCGCGAAGGTTTTGCTGACCAGGTGCTGTCCATGTTTTACCGCGAGGGGCTGCAAGCCCAGGTGGAGCTGGAGGTCAAGGATGTGGTCACGGCGGTGGCCCTGGTTTCCAGCGGCTTTGGCCTGTGCGTGACACCCGAGGCAGCCAGCAGCCTGCAACTTCCGGGGGTGGTTTACCGACCGCTCACCGCCGACCCGGCGCCCACCGTGGACCTGGTCTGCCTGTACCGGCGCGACGATGCCTCGCCAGTCCTGACCGCCTTCCTCGAAACCGTGCGCACATTTCAGCCGCAAAGCGCCATCGAAGCGCCAAAGGCCATTGGCCTGGCTTCCCCCCAACCCTGAACCCTTTGACAACACCATGAAACAGATTCTT